>NZ_JBPQTX010000118.1:0-19484 GCF_051386555.1 Streptomyces sp. URMC 126 | reverse complement strand
GGCGGACTCCCCCTCCCCCGCCCCGACGGCTCGGCCGTGGTGGCGATGGTCTGCGACCGGACCCCGTCGGTGAACACGGCCAAGGCCAACGCGCTCGTCTTCCTCACGGTGGACCGGGAGGCGGGCGACCGGCTCTTCGGTCCGCGCGGCTACCGGATCCTGCACCAGGAGGCGGGGCTGGTGGCGCAGCGGATCAGCGTGCTGGCCGCGGCGGAGGGGGTGTCCGCCCGGGTGACCAACGGTTACCACGACGGGATGGTGCGCGAGTTGCTCGGCGTGGGCCCGGAGCGGGTGCCCGTCTTCGTCCTCGTCCTCGGCCGCCGTCGGCCCTCCGCACAGTACGAACCCCCGCTGACCTGGTAGGACGCTCCACCCCAGGGTGGGGGCCCGGTCGGAACCTACGGGCCGTCCTGCGGTCGGCCCGTAGAGCCCGCGGCCGGACCCGGGGCCCAGGATCGGCAGCGGTTCCGGCCCCCGCCGGAGCCGTCCGTCGCACAGCACCACCGAGAGGAGGACCCCATGGAAGCGAAGCTCGAGCTGGACCTCGGCGACCTGAGCGTCGAGGAGCTCGACGTGCTGCCGACGTCTCCGGGCGCCGGCCTGGAGTCGATCAATGTCGGCCACGCCATGGTCGAAATCGGCGCGTCCAACTGCACCTCGCGCGGTACGCCCGCGAGCTGCTGCTCCTGTTGCTGCTGCTGAAGCGGCCGCATCTGCCGTGTCCGGCGGGCTCGTCGCCCGCCGGACACGGCGTCACCGACCACCAGCGAGGAACGAGACCGTGACCGACGCCGCTCCGGACGCGCCCCTCGGGGCGGGTGTCACCGTGCTGGGCAAGGGCCTGCTCGCCACCGCCGTCCGCGCTTCCCTCGACCGGGCCGGCCTGCCGGCCGCCGGGACCCACGACGGCCGCTCCGCGGTGGTCACCGTGGACGACGGCTGGAACCCGGCGACCGAACCGGAGGTTCCGGGTGTCCCGTGGCTGCCCGTGCGGGTCGAGCTCGGAACGGTGGTGATCGGGCCGTACGTCGTGCCCGGCCGCCCCGGCTGCGCGCGGTGCGCCCGGACCCGGCGGACCCGCGCCCTCGGGCCGGACAGCCCCCGGGCCGAGCTGGTGCGCCGCCACGGCGACCGGCTGGCCGACCGGGCCGTGCCGCTGCTGCCCGCGTGGGCCCGGGACACGGTGGCCGCCCTCGTCACCCACGAACTCGCCGCCGGCGCACGCCGGCTGACCGACCGGGCCGTGCTCATGCTGGCCCTGCCCGACCTGACGGCCGGCGTCCACCCCTTCCTGCCCGTGCCCGACTGCCCGTCGTGCGGTGGGCTGCCCCCGGACCGGCCGCCCGTCCTCATGGACGTGCCGCGCCCCAAGCCGGCGCCGGACGTCCACCGGACCCGCGACCTCGCGGCCGGCTGGGACGCCCTCCAGGACGCGTACGTGGACGGCCGCACCGGCGTGGTGCGCCAGCTCGACGTGCGCACCGACTACCCGTACCCGATGGTGTCGGCCCCCCTCCACCTGCCGGGCGGCGAGCAGGAGGCCGGCTTCGGCCGCGACCTGGACTACGCGTCCTGCGCGCGCACCGCCCTGGCGGAGGCCCTGGAGCGGCTCGGCGGCGCCCGCCCCGGCGGCCGGCGGCCGACCGTGCGGGCGCCCTACCGCGAAGTGGCCGGGCAGGCGCTTTACCCGCCGGACCTCGGCCTGTACCCGCCGGAGCGGTACGCGGAACCCGGCTTCCCCTACCCGCCGTTCGACCCCGGCCTGGAACTGTCCTGGGTGTGGGGCCACTCCTTCGCCCGCGACGCGCCCGTCCTGGTCCCGGAGGGCTACGCCTACTACCGGACCCGGCACGACGGCCCGCACGCCCGGCCGCTGGCGTACGAGGTGTCCAACGGCTGCGCACTGGGCGGCTGTCTGGAGGAGGCGGCGCTGCACGGGCTGGTGGAGCTGGCGGAGCGGGACGCGTTCCTGCTCACCTGGTACGCGCGGCTGCCGGTGCCCCGGATCGACCTGGGCACGGTCGCGGACCGGCGCATTCCGGTGCTGGCCGAGCGGATCCGGCAGGACGGCGGCCACGAAGTCGTCGCGTTCGCCACCACCCCGGAGCACGGCATCCCCACGGTCTGGGTGATGGCCGTGCACCCGCGGCCCGGCCGGGAACCGGCGGCGGTCTGCGCGGCGGGCGCCCACTTCGACCCCGAACGGGCGCTCCTCAACGGCCTGCTGGAGCTCACCGCGAACCTCGGCTGGAACCGGGTGGCGTGGCGCGAGGAGACGGCGCGGATCGCCGCGATGGTCGACGACCCGGAGCTGGTGCGGGAGATGCGCGACCACGCGCTGCTCTACTGCCATCCGGCCGCCTTCGACCGCTTCGGTTTCCTGTTCGGCGAGAAGCCGGCGCTCCCGGTCGGGGAGGCGTTCGCGCGGGCCGGCCGCCGGCCGCGCGGGGCTGACCTCCGCGACGACCTGGCCGAGGTGGTGGCCCGGTTCACCGGTGCCGGCCTGGACGTCGTGGTGGTGGACCAGACCACGGACGAGCACCGGGCGGGCGGCTTCGCCTGCGCCAAGGTGATCGTCCCGGGGCTGCTGCCGATGACCTTCGGGCACCGGATGCGGCGCACCCACGGTCTGCCCCGGCTGCGGGACCTGCCGGCCCGGCTCGGCCACCGCGCCGGACCACTGGACGCCGCCGACGTCAACCCGCACCCCCACCCCTTCCCCTGACACCCGGAGGTGACCATGGACCAGGACTTCTCGACCCCGGACACCTTCGGCGTGCGGGTCGGCGGGCTTCCCGTGGCGGCGCTGGACGAGATGCGTTCGCCCGCGCTGTGGCGGGGGGTCGACGCGGTGCTCGACGGCGACGAGCGGCTGACCGCGCGGGCGGCGGAGCTGTCGGACGCGCTGTTCGAGGTGATCGGGCGGACGGCGGAGGGCCGGCCGGCGCTGGTCGCCCTGCGCCGCGCCCTGCACAACCGCAAACCGCTCACCGACCGGATCTGGAACGACTCCGTCCGTGCTCTGTTGCCCGCCGCCGTCATCGAGGGCGTCCACGCCCTGCTGCGGCTCCGCGAGGAGCTCGGGCGGGACCGGGCGCGCCTCGCCGAGCTGGTGGAGCACCACGCCCGCACCCGGCACACCGCGCTCCGGAAGGCCGTGTGCGATCCGGCGTTCCGGCACGGGCTGGTGCTGAGCAGCCCGGATCTCCACGCCGAGCTGTGCCGGTGGCTGTCCCGGCCCGAGGAGACGGTCCCGGACCGCCGGCTGGCGCTCCGGCTGACGAAGTACCTCTCCCGCATCACCCTGAAGACCACCCCCTTCAGCACCTTCACCGTCAGCGGGCTGGGGACGTGGCGGGACGGGCCGGTCACGGAACCGGCCCGGCCGGTGGTCCGGACCGTGGCGGAACTCAACGTCTGGGTGGTGCAGCAGTTCGTCCGGGAGCTCTCCCGGCATCCCGCCCTGGCGCCGGGGATCCGGCTGCGGCTCAGCCCGGCCGCCCTGCGCACCGGCGACCGGTGGGAGTTCCTGGGCCCCGGCCCCGACGAGCCGCTGCGCGGCCTGGCCGCCTCGCCGCCGGTCCTGGCGTGCGTGGACGCCGTGGCCGGCGGGCGGACGCGGGCCGAGGCCGCGCGCCGGGTCGCGGAGCTGACCGGCGGCACCCGGGAGGCCGCCACCGCCTATCTGGACCGGCTGGTCGACCTCGGTCTGCTGGAGGCCGAACGGCCGTTCCCGGATCAGGATCCCGACCCGCTGGGGGCGCTCCGCGCCTGGGTGGCCGGCGCCGGCCCCGCGCTCGCCGGCCTGGAGGCCGAACTCGTCGCCCTCGTCGAACGGGTGGCCGCGTACCCCGGGCTCGCCGATCCGGAGGACCGGCTCGCGTGCGTCCGGGACGTCGAGGCCGCGCTGCGCCGCGTCGCGGGCCTCGTCGGCGCCGAAGGGGTGGCGCTGCCCGCCAAGAACAGCATGGTCGAGAACGCCCTGCTGGTCCCCCCGTCCACCGCCCTGGACCGCCGGGCCTGGGAGCCGGTGCTCCGGGACCTGGACGTCGTGCGCCGGCTGCACGGCGTCCTCGACCCCGCCCAGCCCGGCCGCGTCGCCCTGGCCGACCTCTTCGCCGAGCGCGTCGGGCCGGGAGCCGCGCTGCCCTTCCCGGCCTTCCACCGGACGGTGCAGGGCTGGGTGCGCGAGGACCCCGGCCTGCTGGACGTGCTGTCGGTCACCACGCACGGCTACCGGGCGCTGGCCGGCCACCGGCTGCCGAGGATCAGGGAACTCGTCCGGCTGCGGGCGGAGTTGTGCGCGGAGGTGCTGGACGGGCGGCCCGACGCGGACGGCGTCCTGCGGCCGGCCCCGGGCCCGCTCGCCGCGCGTGCCGACGGCTGGCCCTCCTGGCTGCGTCCGCCGGACTCCGTGACGTACTACGGCCAGCCGCTCGGCGACCCGGCGGAGCCCGGCTTCGTCCTCAACGCCGTCAACTCCGGGCACGGCCGCGGCCGGGACCGGATCCGCCGGCTGCTCGCCCAGGCCGGGGCCGCCGCCGACGCGGACACCGCGCCGCCGCCCGACGGAGTGATCGTCGCGGACACCTGCCGGCACTACGGCAGCAACGTGGGGCTGCGGTGCTCGGCGGTGGCCGACGAGATCGACGTCCCCGGCGGCTGGAGCCGGCGCCCGGAAGAGCACCGGATCCCGTTGAGCGACCTGGAGGTGCGGCACGACCCGGAGGCGGGCCTGCTCGTCCTGTGGTCCCGGGCCCGCGGCGCCGAGGTGCGGCCCGTCCACCCCAACCTCATCGCCGAGATGTGGCTGCCGCCGGCCCTCCGGCTGCTCATGCAGGTGTTCGGCGCGACGTCCAACCTGCTGATCCCCGGCCGGCGGATCTTCGGCGACACCTCGCCGTCGCTGGTGCGGGAGTTGCGGACGGAGCCTCGGGTGGTGGTCGGGCGGACGGTGGTCAGCCGCCGCCAGTGGGTGTTCCCCGCCGGCGCCGTGCCGGTGCGGCGGCCGGGCGAGGGCGACGCGGCGTACCTCACGCGCCTGGCCGGCTGGCTGCGCGGGCACGGCATGCCGCGGCGCTGCTTCGTCCGGGCCCTGGACCCGGGCGCGGTGGCGGACGGCAGCGTGTGGCGGGTCAAGGACCGCAAACCACTGGCCGTGGACTTCGCCAACCTCCTGTTGGTCGGCCTGTTCGAGCGGATGCTCGCCGAGCCGGACCACGTGCTGTTCCTCCAGGAGGCGCTGCCCGACGCGTCCGGCCTGCCGGACCTCGGCGACGGCGCGCCCCGGGTGACCGAATACCTCATCGAGATCAATGGAGACCGGCATGCCGACCGCTGACGAACCGCTGTCGCCCGAGGACGCCGCGGGCGCGGACTGGGTGGCCGCCCACGTCTTCTACGACACCGACCAAGACGGGCTGCTGACCGGCTGTATCCGGCCGCTGGCCGACGAGCTGGCCCGCGCCGGGCTGGTGCGGCGGTCGTTCTTCCTGCGCTACTGGGAGGGCGGGCCGCACGTACGGCTGCGCCTGCTGCCCGCCCGCCGGGCCGACCGGCCCGAGGTCGAGCGGCTGGCCGGCGAACGGATCCGCGCCCATCTGGCGCGCCACCCGGCCCCCGACGTGGTGGACCGCTCCCGCTTCGAGGGGGTGGCCGCCGAACTGGCGGGCCTGGAGGGCCGTCCGGGCCACGACACGGCGGTGCGGCCCAACAACACCGTGGAGTTCCTGCCGTACGAGCGCGAGCACGAGGACTACGGGCACGGTCCCGCGATCGCCGCCGTGGAGCGGCACTTCGCCGAGTCCAGCGAGCTGGCCTTCTCGGTGGTGGCGGCCGGCACGACCGTCGAGCAGCGCGCGCTGCTGGCGTTCGACCTGGTGGTCGGGGTGTTCGCGCTGTGCGACGAGATCCGCGGCCGGTGGGCGCGGGCCGGGGGCCCGCCGCTGCCCTTCGGCAGCGGCCCCGAGGCCGAGGACCTCGAACCCCGGTACCTGGCCCAGCGGGAGGCGCTGCGGGAGCGGGCGCTGCGCACCTGGCGGGTCGCCGAGAAAGCCGAGCACGCCGAGAGCACAGCCGCCCGGCCGGACCAGCGGACGTACTGGCTGGAGTCGGTGCGCACGCTGCGGGACGCGTTGCACGGGCTGGAGGACGCGGGCGTCTTCACCACCGACTGGGCGGGCTCCCCGCTGGCCGTCCCCCTCGACCTGGCCGCCACCCGGCACCCGTCCACCAGCCTGGTCCTGCTGCGCTGCGCGCACCTGGTCAACAACCGGCTGGGGCTGACCCTGTGGCAGGAGAACCAGGTGCGCTTCCTGGTGGGCCGGGTGCTCGCCGAGCTCCCCGAAGCCCTGGCCACGCCGTGAGCCGGCCGGCGCCCCGGTGGCACAGCCTCCACGTCCACCACCACGACGCGGACGCCGAGCCCGCCCTCGTCCTGGACGCCGTCCGCCCCGCGTTCGAGGCCGTCCGGCCGTGGACCCGGGGTGCCTGGTTCGGCCGGCACTGGCTGCGCGGCCCGCACCTGCGCCTCAACTTCCGCGCGCCCGGCCCGGTGTGGGAGACGAGGATCCGGCCGGCGGTGACGGAGACCGTCGAGGAATATCTGCGCGTCCGGCCGTCCGCCGTACGGCTGGACGAGGCGGAGCTGGCCCCCGTGCACGAGCGTCTGGCGGAACTGGAGATGGAGACCGGGCCCCGGCACCCCTGGGTCCCCGACAACACCGTGCTGGAGTGCCCCTACGACCACCGGCTGCCGGTCCTGGGCTCCCCGCGCGCCAGTGAGCTGCTGGCCGGGTTCCTCTCCGACACCAACGGCCTGGCGTTCCGGATGTACGAGCACCGGGCGGCGGGCGGGTCGACGGCCGCCCTGGCCCTGGACCTGATGTGGACCACCGCGTCGGTGGCGGCCGTCCCGTTCGAGGAGGGCGGTCCGCCGATCGTGCGCGGCTTCCTCTCGCTGCGCTCGCACGCCGACGCGTTCCTCTCCCGTACCCGCGATCCGGCGGCGCTGCGGGCCGCGTTCGACGCCCGCTTCCGGCGCCGGTCCGACGCCCTGTGCGCGCGGCTGCGGGCGGTACAGGAGGCCGTGGACGGACGCCGGGACGACGTGCCGTTCGTCGCCGAGTGGGCCGACGCCGTCCGCCGCCGGCAGCGGATCGCCTACCCGCAGCTGGCGTCCGGCGCGGTGTCGCTGCGCGGCGCCGGCCTGGCGCCGAGGCCGCCGGCCCGGCAGGTGAGCGGCTTCCACCGGCTGCTCCGATCCGGCCACGGGCAGGAGGACTTCCTCTGGACGGACCCCTGGTTCGCGTCCTTCCGCCTGATGGTCAACTACCTCTACGTCCACCTCAACCGCCTCGGGCTCGGCCCCGCCGACCGCGCCCTCCTGTGCCATCTGGCGGCCTCCACGGTGGAGGCGGTCCACGGCGTCACGGCCGCCGGTCTCTTCCGCCGCCACGTCCTGCCCGCGACGCCGGGCGGTACCCCGGAGTGGCGCCGGCTGGCCGCCGAGTGGGGACGGGCGGGTGAAGCGGCGGCCGGGCAGCCGGGATGACGGGGGCCGTCGCCGGGTGGCGTCCCTCGGCGGACCTTCGGAAGCCGGGTGCCGGTTCGGCCGGTCGCGCTAAGCTCGGTGCGGACTCCGGCGGTTGGCCGACGGAACGTCGGGAGCCGGGCCGGTGCGCGTGACGGCTTCGATTCCGGCCGGGGCGACGGTTGCGGGAGGTGCGGACCATGTCTCGACGTTCACGGCTGCGGCCGGTCGGGGAAGTGACGGCGGCCGACTGGGTGGTCGCGGGGGTCGGGCCGTTCGGCTCCGGGGTGGGCGGCCTGGTGCCGCGGGGATTCGCGGCGTACGCGCGGATCCTCCACCCCGCGTCGGCGGCCGACGACACCCCGGTGACCTGGGCGGAGGTGGCCGCGTGGGCGGGCAGGACGGTGCATCCCCGGGCGCAGTTCCGGGCACTCGCCACCCCCGCGTCGCCGGTGCGGGCGGCGCGGCCCTGGGAAGAGGACCCCGAGCCGGGCTCGCTGCCTCCCGCCACGCTGGCGGCGCTGTGTGGCGTCCTGGCCCGGCACACCGCGGCGGGCGACCGCTGCTGGTTCTGCGTCGGGGACGGGTACGAGTCCACGGCGGACGGCCGCGCGACGGTGTCCTTCACGCCGGAGGAGGGCGACGGGCCGCCGGAACCGGGCCCGCTCCCCCCGGAGTTCCCGGCGGGCCTCGTCGACGGCCCCCGAGTGGAGCTGCCGAAGCGCGACTATCTCCTGCTCGAGGGCCCGCTCGACGCCGCGGGAGAACTGGCGGTGTCCCTCTTCCCGCAGTCGCCCAACCTGTTCTGGCCCGACGACCGGGCCTGGTGTGTCGCGACGGACACCGACCTCGACTCCACCTACCTCGGCGGCTCGGCGGCGCTCGTCGCCGACGTGCTGGCGGACGAGCGCCTGGAGGCCCTCCGGGTCGAGGTGACCGACCCGGTGTGGGCGGACAGCGACGAGGTCAATCGCTGACACCGGGCGTCGGCCGCCCGGTGTCAGCGCTTCGTCAGCGGCACTTCGTCAGGTGCACCTTGGCGGTCCTGGCCGCCATGTTCGCGGTGGGCGGGTTGTAGCCGACGGGCGCGACGATCTTGGCGGCCGACTCGCCCTGGTAGTAGCCGGACCGGCAGACGAGCGCCGCGTTGCCCTTGGCCGCGGCCCGGCCGGTGCTGCCGTATTCCTTGATCTTCGAGCCGTGGTTGCTGAAGAGGCCGACCTTCCCCTTGATCAGCCGCACCGGCTGGGTGCAGGTCACGCGGACCCGGACGTTGACCGTGCCCGGCACGTGACCGGAGTGGTGCGGCGCGCCGTGGTTGGCTCCGACGAAGACCATCTCGCAACGGATGACCCGTCGCGAGGCGGCGACGGCCTTGTCCTGGCCCGCCGGGTGGAACGTGTACTCGGTCTTGGCGAGGACCCGCTCCGAGCCCGGGCCGGGAGTCGCCGCTCCCGCCGTGGACACGCCGCCGACGACGGCGATGACCGCCGCCGCCCCCACGACTCCCGCGCGCTGTGCGAGGCCGGACACGGCGCCTCGTCGTTCTCGCTTCATGTTCGTGTCTCCTTCCGCTGGTACCGGTGCCTGGCCGGCACGTCGGTCGCGCCCATGGCGCGACCGGCCGTTCCCGCCCGAGACGGGCGTGGTCCGCCCGTCGCTCCGGTGCTCCGCAGCCCCCGTAAGGAACGTCAAAGCCCTCTGGTGCCGGATGTCGTCCGTTCATGCCGCCGGGCGACCACTCGTGGGACGAGGGCCTCTCGGCGGTTCGCAGGATCGTATACGGCAACTCGTCTGGCGGGAAAGGGCTATTGTTCCGGTTGAACGCCAGTGCGGAAACGGACGGCGGGCGTCGGCGGCCTGTCGCCGCTCACGCCGGTGTCCGGGACTCCGCCGGCATCACTTCGGCGAGTTGACGACGGCCGGAGATGCCGAGTTTGCGGTAGGCGCCGGAGAGGTGGAACTCCACGGTCCGCAGGGTGACGAAGAGGCGTCCGGCGATCTCCCGGTTGGTGTGGCCGTCACGGGCCAGGGAGAGGATCCGCAGTTCCTGCGGGGTGAGGCCGGTCAGGGTCGGCGGGACGGTGTCGTGTCCCTCGGCCGGGCACGTCTCCCGCCGCGCCACCGCGATCCGCCGGGCGAGCGGCCGGGCGCCGCACGCCTCGGCGCCGGCGGCCGCGACCGTGAACGCCTCGCACGCCTCCTCCGTCCGGCCGGCCGCGCCGAGGGCGCGTCCCAGGTCGAGGCGGGCCGCCGCGGCGCCGAGCCGCGCGGGCGAGCGGCCGAGCAGGGCGACGGCGCTGTCGAGCAGGTCGATCCGGCGCGGGCCGGTCTCGGTCACGGCGACGGCGTGCAGGGCGGTGCCCACGGCCCGGGGCGTGCCCCAGCGGCGGGCGTCGTCCAGTTCGGTCCGCGCGAGGCGGGCGGCCTCGGCGGTCTGCCCCTCGGCGGCCAGCAGGTGGGCCGCCCGGGACCGCCAGGGCAGGACCGCCGGGTTGCGGACGGTGAGTTCCGTCAGGGCCCGGCCGGCCGCGTACCAGTCGTCCACCGCGCCGGGCACCTCGCCGGTCCGTGCCCGGAGCGCGGCGCGGGCGGCCAGCACCGCCACGGTGTCCTGCCGCGGCGGCTGTTCCCCGTCGAGCCCCCACCGGGTCAGCAGCGTCCGCGCGGTGTCCGTGTCCCCGGCCGTTGCGGCGGCCTCGATCAGGGCCGCGACGGCGAGCCGGGCGAGGACGTGCGAGACCGCCGGTTCCGTGGCGAGCGGTTCGATCAGGGGCGCCAGGATGCCGGTCACGCCCGGCAGGTCGCCCCGGACCCGGCGGACGGTGGCGCGGAGCAGGTCCACGGCGACGTCCGTCCACCGCCCCGGCCGCGCCCCGCCGACCGGCCGGTAGCGGCCGCACCAGGTCACGGCCTCGGTCAGCTCGTCGGCGTGGATCAGGGCGCGGCAGCCGTACCAGAGGACGGTGGCGGGGCCGCCCTCCCCGGCGGCGGCCAGCGCCTCCCGGGCGTACCGGGCGGCGGCCGTCCGGTCGTCGCCGGCGCGGACGGTGCGCACGGCGCGCAGGGCGGCCGCCCGGCCGCCGGATCCGGAGGTGCCGGCGTCGTCGAAGGTGTCGGAGGTCTCGGGGGGCTCCGCGGACTCCGCCGTGTCGGCGGGCGGGCCGTCGGGCCGCTCGCGGTCGGGGAACAGCCGGGCCGGGCCGGCCGCGCGGACGAGAGCCCGGTGCAGCCGCAGTCTGCGGAGATGCGCGGGCGCGTCGGCTCCGATCCGGCCGGCCGTGTCGTCGAGGACGGCCACCGCGTCCACGGGTCTGCCGCACCCGGTCAGCAGCGCGGCGAGGTCGAGGGCGTAGTCGGCCGCGGTCCCGGGGTCCTCGGCCTCGCGCCGGGCGGCGTCGAGCAGCCGGATGGCGCGTTCGGGGTCGGTGAACCCGTCGAGCCGGGCGAGTTCGCAGCGGACGGCCGACCGCACCCGGGGCCGCAGCCGCTCGCGCAGCAGGCCGCGGAGGTGCTGGGCCGCCTCCTCCGTCCGTCCCTCGCCGGCCAGCCGGCGGGCGGCGGCCATCAGGGGCTCGACGGTCCAGCTCTGCCCGAGCGGGCCGGCGGCGACCAGGTGCCGGGCCACCCGGGTGGCGCCGAAACCGCCGTCGCGCAGGAGCTCCGCCGCCCGCAGGTGCAGGGCGGCCCGGGTGCCGGCGGGGATCCGCTCGCCGACCATGGCGGCCAGCAGGGGGTGGCGGAACGTCAGGGGGATGTCGTTGGCGAGCAGTCCCCGGCCGACCAGTTCGTCGACGGACGACAGCGTCGCCCCCACGTCGAGCCCGGCGAGCCGGGCGGCCTGGTTGATCTCGGCGTCGGCGCCGAGCACGGCGACGGCCCGGGCCAGGCCGAGGGCCGGGCGGGAGAGGCCGCCGAGCCAGCGCTCGGCCCCGGGGAGCGCGGACGGGCCGGTGCCGGGGCGGAGTTCGTCGGCGGTGGGCGCGGTCCCGGAGCGTCCGGCGAGCAGGGCCAGCAGTAATGCCGGGTTTCCGCCGGTCAGTTCGTGGCAGGTACGGGCGGTCCGCGCGTCGAGCGAGACGCCGCAGCGGGTCTCGGCGAAGCGGGCGACGGCGTCGGCCGGCAGGCCCGCGAGGTCCAGGCATTCGGCGCCGACGGCGAGTTCGGCCTCGGGCGCCGGGCCGGGGGAAACAGCGAGCCCCCGGGCGGCCAGCACGATCACCAGCCGGGCCGGGGGCATGGTCCGGGAGAGGGCGAGTAACCAGCGGAGCGACCCGGGGTCCAGACAGGAGGCGTCGTCCAGGCAGAGGGCCACGGGCGCCTCGGCGGCCTGCCGCCGCGCCCGCTCCACGAGTTCGGCCGGCGGCTCGGGGGCCGGCGGGGCGGCGGGGTCCGGTAACGCTCCGGGCGCGGCCCCGGTGGCGGGCAGCCGGTCGAGCAGGTAGCCGGCGGCGGCGTACGGCCGGCCGGACAGGCCGCGCGCGTCCCCCGCCGCCACCTGGAACCCCGCGGCGGCGGCGAGCGCGGCCCCCGCCTCCAGTACGGCGGACTTCCCGATCCCCGGCTCGCCCCGGACCAGGACGGTGACCGGACGGCCCGCGCGGGCTCCGTCGAACAGTCCGGCCAGGCGGGCCAGTTCACTCCCCCGACCGGTCACGCCGACCGACGCCATCCGTACCTCCCCGGCGGAAGCGGTCGCGCCTCCGGCTCAGGGCGGGGGCGCGGCCGCATGGATGTATGACCCGACAGGCCCATTGCACGCCGTTTATCACGACGTACGACGAAACGATCAACCCCGTCCCATGACAGTACAGCGCGTGTCGTACTCGCTTCAATGGTCCCTTTCCCGCCCGCTCCCACCCGCTCCCGCCCGCGCGGCGGGACCCGGCCGCGCCCTGGGCGGCCGGGGGCGACGGACCGTCAGGACCCTCCGGACCGTCAGGAGCGGGAGCTCTTCCGGCCGCCCGCGTCCTCGGCCGGAGTGCGCGGGTGCGGGATCAGCGGATCGCCCTCGCCGCCCCGCAGGGCGACCGTGCGCGTGGGGGCCGGGATGCGGATGCCCTCGGCGCGGTAGCGCTGGTGCAGGCGCTTGATGAACTCGTGCTTGATCCGGTACTTGTCGCTGTACTCGCCGACCCCGAGGATCACGGTGAAGCCGATCCGGGAGTCGCCGAAGGTGTGGAAGCGGACGGCCGGCTCGTGGTCGGGCACGGCCCCCTCGACATCCCGCATCACGCTCTCCACGACCTCGTTGGTGACCTTCTCCACCTGCTCCAGGTCGCTGTCGTAGCCGACGCCCACCTGCACGGTGACGGTGAGCGGCTGCTCGGGCCGGCTGAAGTTGGTCATGTTCGTCCCGGCCAGCTGGGCGTTCGGGATGATGATCAGGTTGTTGGAGAGCTGCTCGACGACGGTGTTGCGCCAGTTGATGTCGACGACGTAGCCCTCCTCGCCGGTGCTGAGCCGGATGTAGTCGCCGGGCTGCACCGTCTTGGAGACCAGGATGTGCACGCCCGCGAAGAGGTTGGCCAGCGTGTCCCGCATGGCCAGGGCGATGGCCAGGCCGCCCACGCCGAGGGCGGTGAGCAGCGGCGCTATGGAGATGCCGAGGGTCTCCAGGATGACCAGGAAGCCCATCGCCAGGACCGTGATACGCGTGATGTTCACGAATATCGTGGCCTGTCCGGCCACGCCGGACCGGGACTGCGTCACCGTCCGCACCAGGCCGCTGATCACACGCGCCGCGGTGAACGTGGCGCTGAGCATCACCACCGCCACGAGGATCTGGTTGACGGTGTGGCCCACCTGGCGGTTGAGCGGCAGGGCCGCCGCTCCCGCCGCCACGCCGGCCGCCACCGCCGCGCAGGGGGCGAGGGTGCGCAGGATGTCGACGATGATGTCGTCCCCGATCCAGCGCGTCCTCAGGGCCCGCTCGGCCAGCCACCGCAGGATCACCCGCAGCAGGAGCGCCGCCACCAGTCCCGCGGCCACCGCGATGCCCGCGGCGATCCCGTCGTGCAGCGTCAAGTCCCCGGTCACCGGCGCCCTCCGTTCCCGGACCGTGAGCCGGCGGCGCTCCGCGCCCCCGGCGATCCGATACGACCAACCGTCACGTCGTCCTACCTACCTGTCCCAAGCGATCGTCGATGCGCCAGGACGTCAATGAGACCTGGCACAAAACGCCATCCTGCACCACAGAAGTGCCGTCTTCTGACCCGCCGTCAGGGCATAGCCGCCGACAAGCCATCAAAGCGGACGCGCTGATTCGGGCAGATTTCGACAGGAGGGCCGGGACGTGCCCGGGGGCCGGCGAGGGGGCGCGGGCCGGGGCGAGGGCGACGGCCGCCGGAACGGCGGCAGGCCCGGCCGGGGACGAGTCCTGGGCCGGGCCTGCGGTAGGCCTGCGGAGGGGGGGTGAGGGTCAGGAACGCCGTGCGGCGGAACCCGAGGGGGAGGCGGGTGCGGCGGAGGAGGCGGCGGCCCGCTGAGCGTCCCGCTCCTTGACGCGCTGCGCCTCCTTGCGGACCTCGGCCTGCGTGGCGCGCTCGCGCTCCAGCCACTCGGGCCGCTCCTGCTTGAGCGCCTCGATCTGCTCCGTGGTGAGCGCCTCGGTGACACCGCCCCGGGCGAGGCCCGCGATGGAGACGCCGAGCCTCGCGGCGACCACCGGCCGCGGGTGCGGCCCGTCGCGCCGCAGGTCGCGCAGCCACTCCGGCGGGTCGGCCTGGAGCGCGTTCAGCTCCTGGCGGGAGACCACACCCTCCCGGAACGAGGCGGGGGTGGCTTCCAGGTACACCCCCAGCTTCTTCGCCGCGGTCGCGGGCTTCATCGTCTGGGAGGTTTTGTGCGTGGTCATGCGACCAAGGGTACGGGGCGATCGGCACGCTCCGTGACCGGTAACCTGGGCGGGTGACAGGCTCGCAAGACTCCCCCACGTTCCGGCTCGCCTACGTCCCGGGAGTGACACCCGACAAATGGGTGCGTATCTGGAACGACCGCCTGCCCGAGGTGCCGCTGACCCTGCTGTCGGTGCCCCCGCACGAGGCGCCCGGCGTGCTCCGCGCCGGCGGCGCCGACGCCGCGCTGCTCCGGCTCCCGGTCGACGGAACGGACCTCAGCGCGATCCCGCTGTACACCGAGACCACCGTGGTGATCGTCCCCAAGGACCACCTCCTCACGGCGCTCGACGAGGCGACGACCGCCGACCTCGCCGACGACATCGTGCTGCACCCCCTGGACGACGCCCTGACCTGGGAGCGGCTGCCCGGCCGGCCCGCGCTGGAGCGCCCGGCCACCACCGCGGACGCCGTCGAGCTGGTCGCGGCCGGCATCGGCCTCCTCGTCGTACCGCAGTCCCTCGCCCGGCTGCACCACCGCAAGGACCTCACCTACCGGCCGCTGACGGACGCCCCGCAGTCCCGGGTCGCCCTGTCCTGGCCGGAGGAGCGGACCACGGACCTCGTCGAGCACTTCATCGGCGTCGTCCGAGGCCGTACAGCCAACAGCACCCGCGGGCCCAAGCCGCCCGCCGCCGCGGAGCGCCGGTCCGCCGGGGCGGGCTCCGCCGGACGCAAGGGCGGCGCGGGCGCCCCCCGGAAGGGCGCGGGGAAGGGCACCGCGAAGAACACCGGCAAGGGCTCGGGCAAGGGCGGCGCCCCGGCCCGCGGGTCCGGCGGTTCCTCGCGGGGCGCCGCCGGGCGGCGCCGCCGGAGCCGCTGACCGTCCCCTCGGGAGCGCGGGCGTTCACCCGCGCGGCGCGGGCGGCGTGCCCGGTCCGTCCGCCGGGGCCAGACTCGGGGCAGATCCCGTCGGCGGACCCCTGACTCGGAGGCGCCCGATGACCCGACCGTCACCGGCGCCCGGCGCCGGCTCCCCCGCCGTGGACGGCCGGGTCCCGGACCATCTGCTGCGCGTCGGCGACCTGGAGCCGGACGTCCTGCGGGCCCTGCTGAACCAGGCCGAGGCCATGAAGCGGGAGCCCCTGGGCTGGGTGGACAGCCTGCGGGGCGCGGCCGTCGGATGCGTCTTCGAGAAGCCGTCCACGCGGACGCGGGTGTCGCTGGCCACCGCCGCCCACCGGCTCGGCATGGCCGCCGTCGTGCTCAACCGGGACGAGCTCCAGCTCGGCCACGGCGAGACGGTCGCCGACACCGCGCGGGTGCTGTCCTCGTATCTCGACGCCCTCACCGTGCGCACCTTCGAGCACCGCGTGGTGGAGCGGATGGCCGAGGCGTCCGCCGTGCCGGTCGTCAACGCGCTCAGCAACAGCCACCACCCGTGTCAGTCCCTCGCCGACCTGCTCGCGCTGCAGGAGCACTTCGGGACGCTGAAGGGCCTGCGGGCCGCCTTCGTCGGCGACGGCGGGAGCAACACCTGCACGTCCTTCCTCTCCGCCTGCGCCGCCACCGGCATGCACCTCACCATCGCCCACCCGGCCGGGTACGGGACGGACCCCGCCGCGCTGGACGAGGCCCGTACGGCGATGCGGCACTCGGGCGGGTCCGTGTCCGTGACCACCGAGCCGGAGGACGCGGTCCGCGGCGCGCACGCCGTCTACGCCGAGGTGTGGGTGCCCATGGACCGCCCCGGCGAGGCCGGCGAGCGGCGGCGGGACCTGGCCCGGTACCGGGTGGACGACGAGCTCCTGGCGCACGCGCCCGGGGACGCCGTGGTCCTGCACTGCCTGCCCGCCGTCCGCGGCGAGGAGATCACCTCCGAGGTGCTCGACGGCCCCCGCTGCCTGGCCTGGCTCCAGGCCGCCAACCGGCTCCCCACCGCCCAGGCGGTGCTGCACACCCTGATCACGGCGGCCCGCTCGCGGGCTCCCCTGAGCTGACAGAGGCGGGAGGGAACCGGAGCGGCGGGCGGGGTCGGACGGCCAGAATGGCCGCATGGATGCCGCGTACATCGAGGAGTTCGGTCCCGCGGAGGCCATCCGCTTCGGCGAGCTGCCCGCGCCGCGCCCGGGCCCCGGCGAGGTGCTGGTGGAAGTGGAGGCGACGACCGCCAACCACGTGGACACCTTCGTCCGCTCCGGTGCCGTGCGCACTCCGGTGGACTTCCCGTTCGTGGTCGGCCGCGACCTGGTGGGGCGGGTGGCGGCCGTCGGCCCGGGCGTCGCGGGGTTCCCGGCAGGCACCCGGGTGTGGTGCAACAGCATGGGCCACGGCGGCCGGCAGGGCGCGGCGGCGACCCTGGCGGCGGTGCCCGCCGAGCGGCTCTACCCGCTGCCCGCGGGGGTGGACCCGCGCCGGGCGGTCACGCTGGCCCATCCGGTCGCCACCGCCCATCTGGGCCTGGTCACGCACGGCGGGCTACGGGCGGGGCGGACGGTGGCCGTGGTGGGCGCGGCGGGCAACGTGGGGTCCGCCATGGTGGCGGTGGCCGCCGCGGCCGGAGCCCGGGTCGTGGCCGTCGCCCGGGCCGAGGACGCGGCGCGCTGCCGCCTGCTGGGGGCGGAGGTGGTGCTGGACCGCCGGGAGGCGGCGGACGGCGGCCTGGCGCGGGTGTGCCCGGACGGCGTCGACCTGTACGCCGACGCGGCGGGGGCCAACGACGTGCCCGGCGCGGTGGCGGCGCTGGCGCGGCGCGGCCGGCTGGTGCTGCTGGCCGGCATGGCCGACAGGGCGGTCCTGCCCGTCGGGCCGCTGTACGTCGCGGACCGCTCGGTCGTGGGCTTCGCCATCACCAACGCCACCGTGGACGAACTGGCGGCGGCGGCCGTGTGCGTGAACGCCGTCCTGTCCGCCGGCCGGCTGAGCCCCCGGGAGCTCGTCGAACTGCCGCTGAGCGCGACGGCGGAAGCCCACCGCATGCTGGAGTCGGGCCGGCTGCGGGGGCGTCGGGTGGTGCTGGCCGCCCGGTGACGGGCGGGGTCGGCGGGGATCCGGTCGGGTATGGACCGGGCACGGGCCGGCGGGGCCCGGAGTACCGCGCGGCCCGGTGCGCCGAGCGCCGTCCGTGACCGGCCGCGGAACCCGGGGCGCGGCCGGAGCGGCCCGCGAGCGGACGGCGGGGCAACATCCCGCCCGCGAGCGCCTCGGGATCCGGCCGTCCGTTCAGGATCCGACCGCGCTGGGCCGTGCCGTGCCGAGCAGGCCGGTGAGGAGCGGCCGGAGGACGCGCGGGCCGTCCCGGGTGAGGACGGACTCGGCGTGGAACTGCACGCCGGCGAAGTGCGGGCCGCGCAGGGCGTGGACCTCGCCGGTGGCCGGGTCGCGGCAGACCTCCACGCGTCCGCGGGCCGGGTGGTCCAGGTGGTCGGCGGCGCTGTGGAGCGCGTAGCTGTTGTAGAAGCCGACGGGGACGCGGCGGCCGAAGAGGTCGATCTCCTTCCGTACGCCCTGGTGCGGTGTGGGGCGCCGGCGGACGGCGAGGCCCAGGTGGTGGCCGAGGATCTGGTGGCTGAGGCAGACGGCCAGGAAGGGCCGGCGGCCGGCGAGGAGGCGGCCGGTGGTGTGGTGCAGGCGGGCTATCCGGGTGTCGGCGAGGTCGAGCGGGTCGCCGGGCCCGGGGCCGGTGACGACGAGGTCGTGACCGGTGAGGGCGTGCGGCCGGTCGTGGCGGCGGACGGTCACCCGGGCGCCCTCGGCGCGCAGTTGGTGGGCGATCATCGCGGTGAAGCCGTCCTCGGCGTCGATCACCAGGACACGGCGGCCCGCCAGGGGTCCGTCGCCGTCGGGCAGGGGGTCCGGGCCGTGGAGCCAGAAACGGGCGAGGCCGGTGTTCCGGGCGGCGAGGGCGGAGCGGACGGCGGGCCGCCGGCCCAGGGTCGTCGGCCCGGTGCCGGGGCGGGGGGCGGCCAGCAGGCCGCGGGCCTTGGCCCGGGTCTCGGCCGCCTCGCTCGCCGGGTCGGAGTCGCGGACGACGGTGGCGCCCACGCCGATGGCCAGCCGGCCGCGGGCGTCGATGTCGGCGGTGCGGATGAGGATGGCGGAGTCCAGGGTGCGTCCGCCGTGGCCGTCGCGGCCGACGAGGGCGATCACCCCGCTGTAGTAGCCGCGGCCGCGGGGTTCGTGGCGGCTGATGACGCGGGCGGCGCTCTCCAGCGGGCTGCCGGTGACGGTCGGGGCGAACAGGGTGGCGCGCAGGATGTCGCGGACGTCGCGGTCGGTGCGGCCCTCGATGAAGTACTCGGTGTGGGCGAGGCGGGCCATCTCCTTCAGGAAGGGTCCGCGCACCCGGATCCCGCCGTCGCAGACGGACGCCATCATCTTCAGTTCCTCGTCGAGGACCATGTAGAGCTCGTAGGTCTCCTTGGGGTCGGCGAGGAAGTCCAGCACGCCGGCGAGGGTCGGGCCGCCGGCGGGGTGGCGGTAGGTGCCGCTGATGGGGTTCATCACGGCGGTGCCGGCGCGCAGGGTGACGTGGCGTTCGGGGCTCGCGCCGACCAGGGTGCGGCCGGGGGTGTGGACGAGGAACGTCCAGTGGACGCCCGTCTCGTGGGCCAGCAGGCGGCGGAAGAAGGCGGTGGCGGCGGCCGGCGACCAGTCGGTGACGTCGGCGAGGAAGCGGCGTTTGAGGACGAAGTTGGCGCCGGCGCCGGTGGCGATCTCGTCGTCCACGAGGGTGCGGACCAGCCGCGCGTAGGCGTCGTCGTCGAGGTCGAAGTGTCCGCCGGTGAGGCGGAGGGGCGTGTCCGGGACGCGGGCGAGGAGAGTGTCCCGGCCGACGGCGGCCTGGTCCCGCACCGTGAGGGCGAGCAGGGGCGTGCCGTCGTCGGGGGCGGCCAGGCCGCGTTCGGCCAGCTGCCGGTAGGGCAGGACGGCGAGGAGGTCGGCGGCGGCCGGGCCGTGGGCGGTGGCGGGCAGGGGGAGGCCGGCGACGCTCGGCGGGGTGGTGAGGTCGCCGGTGAGGACGTCGACGTGGTCGCCGCCGGTGGTGGCGGGGCGGTAGAGGAGGGCGAAGGGCGGCGGGTCGGGGCTCAGGACGCGGGCGAGGAGCGCCTCGCCCG
>NZ_JBPQTX010000117.1:0-19578 GCF_051386555.1 Streptomyces sp. URMC 126 | reverse complement strand
GTGCGGAGGTGGTGCGAGGGGTGATACGGGGGGTGGCGCGGCGGATGTCGCGAAGAGGTGGTGCGGGCAGGCGACTTGGGTGTGCCGAAGTCGTCCCGATACGGAGGGAAGGCGAGGGAGGGGGCGTGGCCGGTTCCCGTAGCCGGACAGGCGTGGCCGGTTCTCGCCGGTCGGAGCCGCCGAATCAGACTCGTTCACATCCGGACGCGCCCGGACACGTTCGCGCCGGATTCACTCACATCCATGCTCCATTACGGCGGGGACCGGATGGGATCACACCCGGCGCTGGCCGAGGCCGAGCCGGGCGCGGCGGAGCGGAGTCATCCCCTCCAGGCGCGGGCGTCCGGCGTCCCGCGCGGAAAGCGCCGACGCCTCAGCCCGCGCGGTGCACCACCGCGTCGCAGAGCTCCTCCAGCGCGGCCCTGGCCGGGCACTCGGGCAGCGGCGCGAGCGTGGCCCGGGCCTCCTCCGCGTAACGGACGGTGTCCCGGCGGGCCTGCTCCAGGGCCGGGTGGGCGCGCAGCCGGCGCAGCACCTCGGCGAGCCGGTCGTCGTCGGCGAGGTCGCCGTCGAGCAGGGCGCACAGCTCCAGGTCGGCCGGGTCGCCGGTCGCCTCGGCCCGGGCCCGCAGGTGCAGGACGGGGAGGGTGGGGATGCCCTCGCGCAGATCGGTGCCGGGCGTCTTGCCGGACTCGTGGGAGTCGCTGGCGATGTCGAGGACGTCGTCGGCGAGCTGGAAGGCGGTGCCGAGCCGCTCCCCGTAGTGGGTCAGGATCTCCACGACGCGCTCGTCCGCGCCGGACATCATGGCGCCGTAGCGGCCGGAGACGGCGATCAGCGAGCCCGTCTTGCCGCCGATGACGTCGAGGTAGTGCTCGATCGGGTCGCGACCGTCGCGCGGGCCCGCGGTCTCCAGGATCTGGCCGGTCACCAGGCGCTCGAACGCCTCGGCCTGGATCCGGACGGCCTCGGGGCCGAGGTCGGCGAGGACCCGGGAGGCGCGGGAGAAGAGGAAGTCGCCGGTGAGGACGGCCAGGGAGTTGCCCCAGCGGGCGTTGGCGCTGGGGGCGCCGCGGCGCATGTCCGCCTCGTCCATGACGTCGTCGTGGTAGAGGGTCGCGAGGTGGGTGAGCTCGACGACCACGGCCGAAGGCACGACGCCGGGCGCGTACGGGTCGCCGAACTGGGCGGCGAGCATCACCAGCAGCGGCCGGAAGCGCTTGCCGCCGGCGCGGACGAGGTGCTGCGCGGCCTCGGTGATGAAGGGCACACCGCTCTTGGTGGCCTCCAGGAGGCCCTCCTCGACAGCGGCCAACCCGGCCTGGACATCGGCTTCAAGAGCCTGGTCCCGCACGCTCAGCCCGAAGGCCCCGACGACGGTCACGAGGGGTACTCCTGTCTGCCTGCGATCACGGGGATTGTCGATGTGTCGCTGTCTTCACCAAAAGTCAGCGTATCCGGTCGGTTGTGGATCACCGTGGGCGGCTGCCCGAACAGCGGCCCGCCACCGACCCTCCCCGGGGCGTTTTGTCCCCTTCTTCGCGGCTTCCCCTCGGCTTCCCCTCGACCGCTTCCCGGCCGTTTTCCCACCCGCTTCCCCTCCGCCCCCGGCGGGCCCCGCCCGCCGAAAAGGGGCCGGACGGGCCGGAATCAGCCCGTCCGGCAGCTGGACGGAGGGCGCCCGGAGGCGGTCGGGAAGCGAGGGGCGCACATCGGAACCGACTAAAAACGGAAGAGTCGATTCCGTCGGTTCTTCGACTCCGTCGGCTCCGTCCGTTCCGTCGATCTCGTCGGTTCCGTCGGTCCCGGTTCCGATCACCACCTCCGTGGGAACGGTGCGACGAGAAGTGCCCCCTGTGGGGGACACCGCTCGCCGGTCACCCACCGTCAGAGCGCCGCCACCGCCCGTGCCAGCCGAGGCGACGCGTACGTCGTCCCGCAGACGAACCGCATCACCGGTCCGTAGCTCGCCGCCGCCGGCAGGCCCGTGAAGAACAGCCCGGGAACCGACGAGTGGTACCCCGCGCCCAGGCGCGGACCGCCGGCGCTCGCCACCAGCCGGGCGCGGACACTGTCCCCGAGGAAGTCCAGAGCGCCCAGGTCGACGTGGTAGCCCGTGGCGGCGATCACGTGGTCGGCGGCGAGCTCGCTCTCCACCCCGTCGGCGGCCCCGGCGAGCGTGAGCACCGGGCGGCCCTCCACCAGCCGGGCCCGGACCACCCGCTTGCCCTCGGTGACCTGCACCCGGCCGACGAACCGGTCCCGCAACCACCAGGCACCGAGCGGCCCGAGCACCCGGCGGACCAGGTATTCACGGGAGCGCGGAGGCAGCCGGCGGAAGCCGTCCGCGTGGTACGAGAACGCGTACAGCGACCAGGCCCGCCCGAACGGCGTGTCCGGCTTCAGCGGCGACTGCCCGTCCGGCGCCGCCCCGAACCGCACCGCCCCGCGCCGCCGCGCCACGACCCGTACCGAGGCGGCGCCGGCCTCCGCGAGCAGGACCGCCGTCTCCAGCGCCGACTGCCCGGCGCCGATCACGGCGACGTGCCGGCCCGCGAAACCGCTCAGGTCGCGGTGGTGCGAACTGTGCGAGAACGGGCCGCCCTCGGCCGGCCCGTCGGGCACCGCCGCGGCGAGCTCGTCGGGTACCCGCGCCAGCCCGCTCAGGCCGGTGGCCACCACGACCGCGCGGGCGGCGAACTGCTCGCCGGAGTCCAGCTTGAGCTCGAAACCGGCGCCGCCGCCCTGGCGCAGTTCCACGGACTTCACCCGCACCTGCTCCAGGCCCGGCACCAGCCGCCGCTGGAACCACTGCCCGTACGCCGCGAAGGTCTCGACCGGGATGATGTCCCAGTCGGACTCGTAGCGCCGCTCCCCCGCCTCCAGGCAGTAGTCGAGCAGGGTGTGGCCGGGCTGCGGCGCGTCGATGTCCGAGGCCGAGGGGGTGGATTTCAGCAGCATCCCGACGGGCATGTGCTCCCGCCAGCTCACCATCGGCGAGCCGAAGACGCGCGTCGGAATGCCGCGGGCCTTCAGGTGGGCTGCGGTCGAGAGGCCGTAGGGCCCGGCCCCGATGACTGCTACCGGAAGTGTCACGTGTCCCCTCCCAGGGCGTTTCCCGGCCCCCGCGACCGCGGGGCCGGTCTGCTGCGTCACCTCCGCGTACGCGGTGCGTACACGGGCCTTGCTGAGGTGGATCCGGGAGCCGCGCCCGGGCGGCGGGGCGGCGGAGTCCGGGCGGTGCGGTGGGGCTGTGCGGTGGGGCAGTGCGGTGGCGGGGGCGGGGGGGCGGCGGGCCTACGGGATGCCGCGGCGGCGGGCGCGGGCCGGCGTGACCGGTATCCGGGCGTCCGCTGAACGGGCGGAATGGGCGGAACGCCGCGGGCCGGCCGGACCGGGGAACGGAGGGCCGCCGGCGGCCGGCCGACCCGCCGCCTCGCACCCCGTCACCCGGCCGCCGCCCTTCGAGCCGCCCGGGGCACTCCGCGGCGTCGGGAGCACCCGTACCGCGCGGAGTGTCCGTACCGCCCGTTCCCCGGAGGCCGAACGAGCCGCCGGGACGCGGACGCCCGACCCATGCGCCCGGCCCCCCTTGCCTCCGTCGTCCCTCTTGTCCTTCCTGCTGTCGGCACCCCCTGCCGCTCCGGCCGCCCCCACCCAGTGCCGCCCCGGCACCCCGCTCACTCCGTGCGCTCGGCCGCCACGGCCGGGGCGCGCACGGCCCGGGCCGCGGCCGCGTGGGCGCGGCGCCGCGAGCGCCACATCTGCCACAGATGTCTGGTGCCCGGCCGGACGAGCCGCGCGAGCATGGTCAGGAACGGCTTCATGTCATCGCGGGCCGCCCACGCCAGCTCCGTGCCGTTGGCGCGGGCGGGGGCGTGCGGGGTGGTGTAACCGCTGCGCCGGTAGGCGGCGAGCGCGGGCAGGTCGATGTTCTCGACGACGAACCGCCGGCCGGCCCGTTGCTCGCCCTCCGGCACCGGGCGCCCGGTGAGATCGAGGTGCTGGGCGCGGACGACGTCGACCCCCGCCTCGTTCTCGAAGAGCCGGAACTGGGCGCCCATGCGGGGGTTGAAGTCCAGCAGCTTGTACCGCCCGTCGCGGCGGTCGAACCGCCAGTCGAGGTCGACGATGCCGCAGAAGCCGATCTGCTTGATGAACTGGGCGCTCAGGGTGGCAAGTTCGGGATTGTCGACGACGTAGGCGTTGGCGGTCATCCCCGCGTGCGGCGGCCAGGAGCGCACCTTGACGCCGGTGAACAGGGCGCGCGGCGCGCTGTCCGCGTCGAAGTAGGCGTGGACGATCCAGTCCTCGGCCTCCTCGCGCGGCAGGTACTCCTGAAGGATCACACCGGGGTTGGGCCCCCAGTCGCGGGCGAGCGCCAGCAGCCGGCGGGCGTCGGCGATCCGCGTCGTCCCGGCGACGGCCGGCCGGCGACGACGCTCGAAGGCCTCGCGGTTCTTGGCCACGAGCGGGAAGGCGGCGGTCCCGGCGTACTTCTCGATCTCCTCGTAGGTGGCGGGGAACAGTGTCGCCGGGGCCGGCACCCCGTGCTCCACGCACAGCTCGTACAGCCCCTGCTTGCTCGCCAGGCGCCGCGGCAACTCCCTTTCCACCGGAGGGAAGAGGAACGGACCGGCCAGCTTGTCCGCGTGCTCGGCGATGAGCACGGCCGCCTCCTCGTCGGTGGGCAGCAGTACGGTCGGACGGCCGATCCGCTCACCTATCCGGAGCAGGCCGGCCACCAGCTCGTCGGCCCGCTCGGTGCCGGTGGTCGGCCAGACGAACCCGGCGCTCAGGTATCGCGAGACGGCCGCCGGTGTCCAGCGGTCCTCGGTGATGGCGTACATCGGTACGCCGAGTCTTCCGAGGCTGCGGATCGCGCCGACGCCGCCATGGTGCAGGGGATAGTCACCGAACTTCACGATCAATCCGGGCACTGACCGGTCCGCCGATACGGACGCGCTCCTGCTCGCCACCAGCTCCCCCCTCGGCCACCCCGCCTCAGCGGCCCCCCACTGTGTGTGACCCGACTTAGGACGCTACTTCGGAATCATCGGCTCCAGCAAGGAGTTACCGGACATTGCCCTACCTTTTCCCCGCTTTAGAACACCGTTTCACAGGGCGGGAACACCCCTCGAACAGCTCTTGCCCGTCGGCCGTCAACCCGTAATGTGTGGCTCCCGTGCATCCGAGTGCATGGCGACGTGCATTTCGAGTGGAGAAGGCGAGGCCGCGAGACCCATGCCCCAGCACAGTGCCCACGAACTGCCCGAAGGAGACCCCTTCGGCGCCGACGCGCTCCCCTACGGCGTCTTCACCACCCCGGGCGCCCCCGACCACCCGCGGATCGGCGTGCGCTACGGCGCGTACGTCCTCGACGCGGCGACCGCCGCCTCCGAGCGCGGGTCGGCGTACGCCGATCTGCTGGACCAGCCGGTCCTGAACCCGCTGATGGCCGCCGGCCGTCCGGTGTGGCAGGCGGTACGCGCGGAGATCCGCGGCATGCTCGACGACGGCACCCTCCCCGGCGGCCACGCCCACCCGTTGGACGAGGTGACCCTGCACCTGCCGTTCGAGGTGGCGGACTACGTCGACTTCTACGCGAGCGAACACCACGCCACCAACGCGGGCCGCATCTTCCGCCCCAACGGCCAGGCCCTGCCCGCCAACTGGAAGCATCTGCCGATCGGCTACCACGGGCGCGCGGGCACGGTCGTCGTCTCGGGCACGGACGTCGTACGCCCCCAGGGGCAGCGCAAGGCGCCCGACGAGGAGCTCCCCTCGTTCGGCCCGTCGCGCCGGCTCGACATCGAGGCCGAGGTGGGCTTCGTGGTCGGCACCCCGGCCCCGGCCCGGACGCCCGTACCGCTGGACGCCTTCCGCGACCACGTCTTCGGCGTCTGCCTCGTCAACGACTGGTCCGCGCGCGACATCCAGTCCTGGGAGTACGTGCCGCTGGGCCCGTTCCTCGGCAAGTCCTTCGCGACTTCCGTCTCCGCCTGGATCACCCCCCTGGAAGCCTTCGACGCGGCCCGCACCGCCCCGCCCGCCCGCGACTTCCCCCTCCTCCCCTACCTCGACGACTCGGAGGCGTCCGAGCCCGGCGGCATCGACATCCGTCTGGAGGTCCGCATCAACGGCGAGGTCGTCTCCCGCCCGCCCTTCTCCACCATGTACTGGACGGCCGCCCAGCAGCTCGCCCACATGACCGTGAACGGCGCCTCGCTGCGCACCGGCGACTTCTACGCCTCCGGCACGGTAAGCGGCCCGGAACCCGACCAGCTCGGCTGCCTCCTCGAAATCACCGCCGGCAAGGGCCCATTCCTCGCGGACGGCGACGAGGTCGTCATCACAGCCTGGGCCCCGGGCCCGGACGGGTCCCGGATCGGCCTCGGGGAGGTGGCGGGGCGCGTGCTTCCGGCCGGCGGCCGGTAGGGGGCCCCAGCCCCGCCCCTTCACCGTTTCCTGCGGGGGCTGCGCCCCCGCACCCCCGACCGGCTCTATCAGCCCGTCCGGCGTTTGAGGACGAGCGGCGAAGCCGCGACAAGGGGGTCTGGGGCGCAGCCCCAGGAAACGGTGAGAGGGCGGGACCGGGGCACAACCCCGCCCGAAGGGCTACCCCTTCGTACCGCCGGCCGTCAGCCCGGCGACGAGGTGCCGCTGGACGAAGAAGAACGCCAGCCCCGCCGGCAAGGCGATAAGCACGGCGGCAGCCGTCATCAGCCCCCACTCCGCCTTCTGCTGACCGACGAACGTCTGCAGGCCCACCGCCAAGGTGTAGTGCTCCTCGCTGCTCATGAACTGGCCGGCGAAGGCCACCTCGCCCCAGGCGGTGATGAAGGAGTAGAAGCCGGTGACGGCGAGACCGGGCCGGGCCAGCGGCAGGATCAGCCGCCAGAACGTGCCGAAGGGGGTCAGTCCGTCGACCCGCCCGGCCTCGTCGATCTCGGCGGGTATGGAGTCGAAGTACCCCTTGAGCATCCAGGCGCAGAACGGCACGGAGATCGAGCAGTAGGTCAGGATCAGACCCCCGTAGGAGTCCAGCAGCTTCAGCTGCCCCAGGATGTTGTACAGCGGCACGATCAGCACCGCCATCGGAAACATCTGCACCACCAGGAACGTCCACATCAGCGGCCGGCTCCCGGGGAACCGCATCCGCGACACCGCGTACCCGGCGGTCGCCGCGATCAGTACGCCGATCACCGTCGCCCCCAGGGCCACGATCACCGAATTGCCGAACCAGGTCAGGAACTTCGTCTCGTTCAGGATGTGCCGGTAGTTCCCCCACTCGAACCCCGAGAAACGGGTGGGCTCCTGCCAGCCGTCCCGCCCGCGCAGCGAGACGAGGACGATGAACAGCACCGGGAAGAGGGAGACGAGCGACGCCACGACCAGCGTCGCGTGCAGGGCGACGGACGCGCCCCGGGAGCGCTGCCCGCGGGCCCGCGGCTTCGCGGTGCGGCTCATCGCGCCTCCTCCTGCCGGGCCAGCAGCCTGCGGTAGAACACGGCGAACACCAGCAGCAGCGAGAGGATGAGGATCCCGTACGTCGCCGAGCCCGCGTAGTCCCGGATGCCCTGGAAGGCCAGCCGGTAGGAGTACGTCACGAGGATCTCGCTCTCGGAACTCGCGCCCTGCCCGATCAGCAGGTAGATGACCTGGAACATGTTGAACGTCCAGATGGTGCCCAGCAGGATCACCGTCCCGCTCACCGTCCGCAGCCCCGGCAGGGTGACGTGCCGGAACCGCTGCCAGGGCGAGGCGCCGTCCATCTCCGCCGCCTCGTGCAGCTCGGCCGGGATGGACTGGAGACCGCCGAGGATCGCGACCATCATGAACGGCACGCCGAGCCACACGTTGACCGCGACGGCCGACATCTTCTGCAGCGTGCTGTCGCCGAGCCAGTCCACCGCGCCCACGCCCAGCTTCTCCAGCATCGCGTTGAGCACGCCGTACTTCTCGTTGAACATCAGCCGCCACGAGAACGTCGCGACGAACGCCGGCACCGCCCACGGCAGGATCAGCAGCACCCGGTACAGCCCACGGAAGCGCATCGCGCGGTTGAGCAGCAGGGCCAGCCCGAGGCCGATCGCGTAGTGCAGGAGGACGCAGGAGGCCGTCCAGACGACGGTCCAGCCCAGCCGGCCGTAGAAGTGGCCCTCCTGGCCGGAGAGCACCTTCCAGTAGTTGTCCAGCCCGACGAACTCGTACGTCGACGGGATGTGGTTGACGCCGATCGTCCGGCCGACGTTGGCCTCGTTGGCGTCGGTGAGGGAGAGGTAGATCCCCCGGCCCAGCGGGTACCCGACGAGGACGGCGAGGACGACGACCACCGGCAGCACCATCGCCCAGGCGTACCAGTGGGTGTCGAACGACCGGCGGGCCCGGGCCGCCAGGCCCGGGCGTGCGGTCGTGGTCGTGGTCACGGCAGCGGTCACGGCATTACTCCTGGACCGCGTAGTCCTTGAGGAGGGCGGACTTCCACTCCTTGGCCGTGGCGTCCAGACCGGCTTGCGGCTCCTCCTTGAGCGTCAGGATCCGGGTGTAGTGCTGGAGCCAGACGGTGAACAGGTCGCCGCCCTGCGGGATCGGCGGGCGCGGGTGCGCCGTGGACAGCGCGTCGTGGAAGGACTTGCGGACCGGGTCGGCCAGCACCTCCGGCGTGTAGGCCGCCTTGCGCGTCGGCAGCAGCCCGAGCGACTTCGACACCTCGGTCTGCCGCTCGGCGTCCGTCATGAACCGCGTGAAGAGGTACGACGCGTCGAAGTTCCCCGAACCGGCGTAGACCACCAGGTTGTGGCCGCCCACCGGAGCCCCCGCCACCCCGGTCGACCCCGCCGGCACCGGCGCGATGCCCAGGTTGCCCTTGTCCTTGAACGCCTCGCCGCCGAACAGCTCCTTGGTCGCCCAGGGGCCGTCGATGAGCATCGCCAGCTTGCCGTTCTTGAAGTCCGTCTTCAGCGCGTTGTACCCGTCGGTGCCCGCCGGCTTGGGCGCCGCGCCGGACTTCACCAGGTCGACGGCGGTCTCGATGCCCTTGCGGGACGCCGCGTCGGAAATGGTGATCTTCTTGGCCGCCGCGTCGACCATGTCGCTCTTCTCGCCGTAGAGGAACGGCAGCGAGTAGTAGCTGTCCGGGCTGAGGCCGATGCCGTCCGCGCCCGCCTTCTCCTTGACCTTCTTCGCGGCGTCCTTGACCTCCTGCCAGGTGGCCGGCGGCTTGTCGACGCCCGCCTTCTTGAAGAGGTCCTTGTTGTAGAGCAGCCCGAGCGTGTCGGTGACCTGCGGGACGCCGTACGTCTTGCCCTGGTACGCCGCGTTCTTCAGCGGCCCTTCGAGGAAGTCGTCCGTCTTGTCCAGGGCCGGCGTCCCGGTGAGATCCTTGAGGTAGCCGAGCTGCGCGAAGCCCGGCGTCCAGCCGACGTCCGAACGGAGCACGTCCGGGGCGCCCTTGCCGGTGGACGCGGCCGTCTTGAACTTCTGCTGCGCCTGGTCGAACGGCACGTTGACGTAATCGACCTTGATCTTCGGGTACTTGGCCTCGAAGTCCTTCACCAGCTTCCGGAACGCCGGCGCCTCGTTGGTGGCGTCCGACGTGTCCCACCAGGTGACCGTGCCGCTCACACTGCCCGGGTCCTTGGCCGCCTTGCTGCCGTCGCCCCCGCCCCCGCCGTCGTCGCCACAGGCGGTCGCGGTCAGGGCCAGCACACCGACGACGGCGGCGACCGATATGCCTCTTCGCATACGGTTCTCCTCTTCACGAGGGCCGTTCCTGGAGTTGGGCGGCCCGAGCTGAGGAGGAAGCTAACAGGCTGCAATCTCTTGCGAAAGACCTTGCAAGGAGGGAAAGCGGGGATTTCCGGGTCGTCAGTGTGGTGTGACGCGGGGGGTTGACCGTGGCCGGTGGGGCTCGTACGGTCTCCGGGCGCCACGGGTTGCCGCCTTCTTTCCGCCTGCCCGCACGCGTCTTGCAATGTTCTTGCAGTGCTCCGCTCCACGCACCACCCACCCCGGGAGCCGTCATGCCGCGTACCGTACGGAGGGCCCTCGCCGCCGTCCTGACCCTGCTGACGGGCGCCTCGGTGTCCCTGTCCGGGCCCGTGCCCGAGGCGCGGGCCGCCGGCGCCGCGCCGGGCGGACGCGACGCCACCGCCGTGCTGTTCCAGTGGCGGTACGACGCCGTGGCCCGGGAGTGCGGCGCGTTCCTCGGGCCCGCCGGGTACGGCTACGTCCAGGTGTCGCCGCCCCAGGAGCACATCGCCGGTCCGCAGTGGTGGACCTCGTACCAGCCCGTGAGCTACCGGATCGCCGGCCGGCTCGGCGACCGCGCCTCCTTCGCCCGCATGGTGAACGCCTGCCACCGGGCCGGGGTGAAGGTCGTCGTGGACGCGGTGCTGAACCACATGTCCGCCGGCTCCGGTACGGGCACCGGCGGCACGGCGTATACGAAGTACGGCTACCCCGGTACGTACGGGGACGACGACTTCCACCGCTGCCGCCGGCCCGTCTCCGACTACACCCGCCGCGACGACGTCCAGAACTGCGAACTCGTCGGCCTCGCCGACCTGGACACCGGCAGCGAGCGGGTCCGCGACCGCCTCGCCCGCTACCTCGACGACCTGCTCGCGCTCGGCGCGGACGGCTTCCGCATCGACGCGGCCAAGCATGTGCCGAGTGCCGATCTCGCGGCGGTGAAGGCGCGGCTGAGCAAGCCGGACGTCTACTGGAAGCAGGAGACGATCTACGGCGCGGGCGAGGCGGTACAGCCGGAGGAGTACCTCGGTACCGGGGACGTCCAGGAGTTCCGCTACGCCCGCGAGCTCAAACGCGTCATGACGCAGGGGCGGTTGGCGGAGCTGCGGAGTCTCGGGGAGGGGCGGGGGTGGGTGCCCGGCGGCAAGGCGTCCGTCTTCGTCGACAACTGGGACACGGAACGCGATGGGAGCACCCTCAACCGGGCGATGGGGCCGGTATACGGGCTTGCCAATGTCGCCATGCTCGCCCTGCCGTACGGGTCCCCCGACGTCCACTCCGGTTACGCCTTCACCGATCGGGACGCGGGGGCGCCGTCCGGAGGCTGGACGTACGAGCACCGGCGACCGGAGACGGCCGGGATGGTCGCGTTCCGCAACGCGGTGCGGGGGAGCGGCGTCGGGCACTGGTGGGACGACGGGGGCGACGCGGTCGCCTTCGGGCGGGGCGCGAAGGGGTTCGTCGTCATCAACCATGGGCGGGGCGTGCTTTCGCGGACGTTCGCGACGGGGCTGCCGGCGGGGGAGCACTGTGACGTGCTGAGTGGACGGCGGGTGCGGGTCGGCCGGGACGGCCGGTTGACGGCGAGGGTCGGGGTGGACGCGGCGCTGGCGGTGGTGGTGGAGCCCCGGTCCCTCCCCTTCACCGTTTCTTGCAGGGGCTGACGCCCCCGCACCCCCGAAGCGCGCTGCGCGCGCTGTCCTCAAACGCCGGACGGGCTGACTGTCCAGCCCGCCCGGCGTTTGAGGACGAGCGGCGGAGCCGCGAAAAGGGGGTCTGGGGCGCAGCCCCAGGAAGCGGCGAAGGGGTGGGGCCGGGGCACCCCCCAACCGACCGCTTAGGATGCCCCCATGACCCCCCGGCCGCGCCGCAGAATGGACGTGGAACAGCGACGCCGGCAACTGATCACAGTAGCCCTGGACCTGTTCAGCGAACACCCGCCCGAAGACGTCTCCCTCGACGACGTCGCGGAAGCGGCCGGCATCTCCCGCCCCCTCGTCTACCACTACTTCGCGGGCAAACAGAGCCTGTACGAAGCGACGTTGCGCCGCGCCGCCGACGACCTCACCGCACTCCTCACGGCGCCGCGCCAACTCCCGCCCGGGGAAGGGCTGCTCGCGGTCGCCGGCCGCTTCCTCGACTTCGTCGAGACACACGGCGCGGGCCGGTTCACCCTCCTCCGCGCGCACCCGGACCTGATCGACGAGGTGCGGGACGCGGCGTACGGGCAACTGCTGGGCCACCTGGGCGTCGAGACGCCGGGTCCCCGCCTGGAGGTGGTCCTGCGCTCGTGGATCTCGCTCGCGGAGACGGCCGCCCGCTGGTGGCCGGACGGCCGCCGCATCCCGCGCGCGGAGCTGGAGTCGCAGCTCGTGCACTCGTTCGTGGCGCTGACCGCGGTGGGCGCGGCGCACGACGACGGGATGGCGGCCGTCCTGCGGCGGATCGTGGCCGAGGAGCCGGCCGACGGGCCGTTCACCGAGGCGGCGACGGCGCTGGCCGCTCTCTGAGCGTCACTTCAGCGCGGCCACCCGCTTCCCGTCCCGCGTCCGCCCGGCCAGCCGGGCGACCGCCCCCTGACCGGCCGGGAGGGCGAGGACCGGTCCCGGCCCGGTGCCGCGGACGCCGCCCGTCGCGGTGATCGAGACGACGTCCGGGCTGCCCGCCGCCAGGGCGTACCAGGATCCGCCGGGCGACTTCCACAGCGCGCCCGCCAGGACGTGCGGCTGCCGGGGGCCGCAGGCCGGGGAGTCCTCGGCCCGGGCGACGACCGCGGCCCGGGCGCCGGGGCGGCCGCCGGGCGGCAGGAACTGGGCGACCGTGCGGCCGCCCGCGCCGCGCCAGGTCTCGGCGCGCGTGCACAGCCACTCCGCGGTGCCGGCGCCGCCGGGCAGCGGCTGCCGGGCGAACTGCCAGGTGTTGACGGCCCGTACGCCCTGCGAGCGCAGGCTCGGCAGCAGACAGGCGGTGTGCGCCCAGGCGGCGCGCTCGGCGGGGGAGGGCGCGGCCCCGTCCCGGTCGCCGTTCCCGCCGGGCGCCCCGCCGGTGAGGCGGGCCGGGACGAGCTCGCTGAGGTCGGTCGCCGGCCGGCCGTCGAGCTGGAGCACCGGCCAGGACCGGCAGTCGCCCGCCGCGGCGGGGCTCGTCGTCGGGTCGGTCACGCCGTCCGCGTTCCGGTGCAGGGGCTGGGCGGGCGCGGCCGGGGAGAGGAGGTCGCGGACGGCCGTCGAGGCGACCCAAGGGGCCGTGAGGTAACGGACGTTGCCGTCGGTGCGGCCGAGGACGACGGCCGTCGCGGTGTCGGCGTCGGCCGCGTCCGTCCGGGCGAAGTCCAGGGCGGCCGAGGTGGCGTCGCCGTTCCTCGCCTCGGCGTACCGGACGACGCGCAGGCCGTCGTGGAGCAGCACGACCACCGCCGAGTCCACCGCGCCCGCGTAGAGCAACTGCGGCGGGCCCGGGGCGGGCCCGGCCGGTGTGCCGGGGGTGGCCGTCACCCGGACCGAACTCCCCGGGCGGGCCCAGACGGACAGCGCCCGGCGGAGCAGGGCCTCGTCGGTGGTGCGGTCGCCGCGGGCCGGCCAGGAGGCGAAGCCCGGGCGGTCGGCGTGGCGCCAGGCGTCGGCCGGCGCACGGGTCAACCGGCCGGGGTCCAGGGCCTGTTCGGCCGCGGCGTTCCGGGTGTACGCCGGGGCCGCGGCGCCGTCGGGTCCCCAGCCGCCGTCCGACACGGCGAGCAGTGCCCCGCAGACCGCGGTCGCCGCCAGGGCCGCCGCCGCGGCCCGCAGGTGCTGGCGGCGGCGCATCAGGTCGGTGGGGCGGGCCTGGAGCGAACACGGGTCGAACTCCGCCGACATCAGCAGCGAGCCGTCCCGGGAGCCGGCCGGCACCCGCGCGGCGGCGGCCTCGGCGAGGGCCGCCCCCGGCTCGGCCACCCCGGCCGCCGCCAGCAGGGCCCGCACCTCCCGGTCGGCCGGCAGCTCCAGGGCGCGCAGCACGAACGCGGCCCGGGCGGGCGGGGACAGCCGGCCGAGCGCCTGGTCGAGGGCCAGTTCGTCGGCGCCTCCGGAGCGGGGGAACAGCCGCAGCCCCCACACCTGCGGGAGCGGCGGCGGCATCTGCCCGGGGCGCGGCGGCCACCACCACCGGCCGCGCGGCCGGCCGGCCGCCAGGGCCCCGCGCAGCACGCGCAGCCGGACATAGGCGTAACCGGGGTCGTCGTTCCGCCGCCCCTCCGCCCCGCGCGGGCCGGGGACGGTGTCGGCCGGGCACTCGACGAGGCTCACCCGGTTGCGCGGCAGGGACCGCTGGACCAGCGCGTGCGCGGTGAGCACCCTGCGGTTGCGGCCGAGGCCGGACGGCAGTACGAGGTAGCCCAGGCGCACCAGGCGGGGGTAGTGCTCGACGATCGCGGCCTCGGCCTGCTCGATGTCGAGGGGGCCGGTGGTGCTGTCGGTGCCATCGGTGCCATTGGTGCCGGCGGTGTCGTCGGGGGGCCGGGGGGCTGTCGCTTGCTGCTCCACGTCGGTAGAACGAGTGAATGGTGGGATGGTCACCTCACCCGCACGGGCGACGACGCGCCATGGCGTCGGGCTCGGCTCGGGGGTGCCCGCACGCGGCTGGGGGCGCCCGACCGGTGTGCGTGGGTGCCGCCCGGTTCGGGGGGGTGATGCCTGGCGTGAGGAGTGGCCGACGGTGTGGGGAGCGCGCCCGGCCGGTGTGAGGAGCGCCCGGCCGGTGTGCGGAGCGCCCAGTCGGCGCTGAGACGCCGTCCGCGCCCTGCCGCGCGGCCCGCGCGGGCCCGGGAGCCGTCGCGCGTCCGCCGCCCCGGCGCGCCACCTGCCGCCTCCGCGCCAGGCACTGCCTCTGCGCCATATACCGCGCCTGCGCCCCGTATCCGTCTACGTCACGTACCGCGCCTACGCCATGTGCCGCGCCTGCGCCGCGTGCCGCGTCTACGTCACGTGCCGCGCCTGCGCCGCGTACCGCGCCTACGCCCCGTATCCGTCCACGTCACACACCGCGCCAACGCCATGTGCCGCGCTACGCCACGTACCGCGCGCGGATCCGGTTCACGGCCGCGTCCGGGACGCCCAGGCCGACCCGTACGTACCCCTCGACCGAGCCGTACAGCCGCCGTACCTCCTCCATCGCCGCCGCCAGGTACGCCGGGCGGACGCCGAAGATCGCGGAGGCGATGCCGGGGTCGCCGCCGGCCGCGGTGAAGCGGTCGGTGAGCGGCGCGAACGCGGCCCGTACGGCAGGCTCGACCGCCAGGTACTCCGCCTCCGCCGTCTCCGGCGCGGCGCCGAGCAGCAGCAGGAGGACCGTCGCGGCCCAGCCGGTGCGGTCCTTGCCGGCCGTGCAGTGGAAGAGGAGCGGCCCGCAGTCCGGTTCGGCGAGGGTGGTCAGCAGCCGGCCGTAGGCGCGGCAGGCGGCGTCGGAGGTGACGAACGCGCGGTACGACTCGCACATCAGCTTCTCCGCCTTGCCGCCGCCGAGGCGCTCCTCCACGGCGGCCGGGTTGCCGAGCACCGACTCGATGTGCGCCGGCATCGCGGCGCCGCCCGGCACCGTCCCCTCGGCCAGGACGTCGGCGACGATCAGCCGGGCACCGCGGGGGAGCCGGTCCGGGTGCTCACGGCGCTCGTTCTCGCTGCGGAGGTCCACCACCGTGCGGATGCCGAGCGCGGCCACCGCCGGGTCGGCGGCCGGATCGTGCCGGTCGAGCTGGCCGGAGCGCAACAGGAGGCCTGGCCGGACGGCGGAGTTGCCCGCGAGCGCGACGCCGCCGAGGTCACGGAGGTTGATGATGGTCGAGGCGTCGAACTGCGGCATGCGCGCGTCTCCCTCTTGTCGGCCTTAGGCGTTGCCGCGGGCGTTTTTCCGCTTTCCACTTTTATTGTGGAGAACGGTAGCCGAGCCCGCGACGGCACCGGCGTGCGAGGGGCGCCGCGCGGAGGCGCGGGCCGTGCCGAGGCGCTCCGGGGAAGCCGTACGCCCCCTCCCTGCCGGACGCGCGTGGTCCGTACGGCCATAGGAGGGGGCGGACGCGCGGTGCGGGACCGTACGAAGCCCCGCACCGCACGTGGTCGCGGCCCGGGGGATCAGAAGGCGAACGCGCCCGGGCTCTGCTTGGTGACCGCCTTGCAGGTGTTCTCCACGCCCAGGATGGTCAGCCGCGCGGAGACGTCCGAGCTGCCCGCGGCGGGTATGTACGAGTCCAGCCGGTCACCGGCCTCGACCGGTCCCGTCAGCGGGCCGACGGTCGCCTTCCCGCCCGCCGGGATGGCGGGGTTGGAGGTACCGGAGAACGTCACCGTGTTCCCGTCCGGCCGCTGGAGGGTCAGCGCGGTGGACGTGGAGTCCGCCGGGATCTCGACCGGGAAGCGGATGCTGTCGTTGGTGAGGTAGAGGGAGCCCACGCCGCCCTCCGCGGACGCGTCCAGGCTGACGTCGATGACACCGTAGGAGCCGCAGTCGTACTTGGCGGTGGCGGTCTGCGTGGCGGCCGTGACCTGCTCGGCCGCCATGGACGGCGCGGCGGCGGCGCCGAGTCCGCCGAGAAGGACGGCGGAGGTGACGACGGCGGTTCTCGTGAACAGTCGCATGATGGGTGCTCTCCTGATCCGTGAACGTCTGGCCCCTGCCGATCGGGCGGGGCGAGGAAGGCCGACCTGGGCCGGAAGCGGGTCCGGGGAGGGTGGGGGGAGAGGATGACGGACCGGTCGCGGGCGCCCCCTGAGGCGGGACGGCCCTGCTTGCCGTGCGAGGTCGGACAACGGTCGGAAAAAGCCGGGGACTTCCGTACCGGTAGGGCGGAAGTCCCGTTCTGAATAACGTTGTTGACGATAACATCCGAATACACGGGGGCAACAGTGAGCCGCACCAGTCACATCAGCCGCCCGAAGGACGGCCCTCCGGGGCGTCAGGGGGAGCGGCGCGGCGCGCCCCGCCTCACCCCCGGTCCAGGTACGCCAGTACCGCCAGCACCCGCCGGTTGTCGTCGTCGGAGGGCGCCAGGCCCAGTTTCCCGAAGATGTTCGAGGTGTGCTTGGCCACCGCCCGTTCGGTGATGGCGAGCCGTTCCGCGATGGCCGCGTTCGACCGGCCCTCGGCCATCAGCTCGATCACCTCGCGCTCGCGCGGGGTCAGCCGGGCCAGCGGCGCGTCCTGCGAACGCCGGGACAGCAACTGGGAGATGACCTGCGGATCCATCGCCGTACCGCCCGCCGCCACGCGCCGGACCGCGTCCACGAACTGCTCCGCGTCGAACACCCGGTCCTTGAGCAGGTAGCCGACCCCGCCGGTGCCGTCGGCCAGCAGCTCCTGCGCGTACAACTGCTCAACGTGCTGCGACAGCACGAGCACCGGCAGACCCGGTACGGCCTTGCGCGCGGCCAGCGCGCACTGCAGCCCCTCGTCGGTGAACGACGGCGGCAGCCGGACGTCCACCACCGCCACGTCGGGCCGCAGCTCGGCCAGCGCCCGGGTCAGTTCGGGGCCGCTCTCCACCGCGGCCACGACCTCGAAGTCGTACGCCTCCAGCAACCGGACCAGCCCGTCACGCAGCAGGAAGAGGTCTTCGGCAAGGACGACACGCACAACGGCTCCAGGGTGATCAGGCCGTGCCCCCCGCGGGCCCGGGTGCCCTTATGGTCCCCCATCGGGTTGTCGGGCCCGCTCGGTCCGTCGGGCTTGCTCGGCCCGCCCGGCCCGCGCGTCCGCCCGGCCCGCCCGGTCGGGGCTTGCCGGGGCCCGCCGGGGTCGTCGTCGCGGCGGCGCGGCGGCGTCGCGCGACGTCACGGTTCGAGGGTGAAGTCCGCGTTGTCGAAGCCCGGCGCGACCACGCAGGAGACCAGCACCGGCTCGTCGCCCAGGGGCTCGGCCGACTGCCAGACCCCGCCCGGGACCAGCGCCTGCGGCCGCTGCCCCGCCTCCACCGCGGGCCCCAGGACCAGGTCGCCGGTGCCGTCCCCGTCGGCCCCTTCCAGCCGCAGCCGCAGCGGGCCGCCGCGGTGCCACAGCCACAGCTCGTCGGAGCGCACCCGGTGCCGGCGGGAGCGCTCGCCCGGGTGCAGCAGGAACAGGATCCCCGTCGCGAAGGGCCGCGGCCCCGGGTAGCCGTCGGGCACCGCGGAGGAGGAGGTCCGCCAGGTCTCGCGGAACCATCCACCCTCCTCGTGCGGGCGCAGATCGAGGAGGGCCACGAGGGGGGAGATGTCAGCCATGACCCCAATGTGCCAGTCCGTCGGCCCCGCCGCCGCCCGATCGGAAGGATCGACGGGATCGACGGGATCGACGGGGTCAGTGGGAACGACGGAACCGATGGAACCGGCGGACCGGGGCCGGGAGCGCGGGGATCAGCCGGCCGCCGCCGCGAGGACGCAGGGGACCTCGATCGTGACGAGCGTCGGCCCGCCCACCGGGCTGCTGACGGCCAGGATCCCGTCGAACGCCCCGAGCCGCCGCTCGACCCCCGGCAGCCCCGAGCCGCCGCCGAGACCCGCGCCGCCGCGGCCGTTGTCGGTGACGCAGGCGCGCAGCATTCCGTCGGCGTGGTGCAGGTCGACCTGGATCCGGTCGGCGCCGGAGTGTTTGACGGCGTTGGTGAGCACCTCGCTCACCGCGAAGTACACGGCGGACTCGATCGGTTCGGGGGCCCGTCCCGGCAGCGCCACCGACGTCTCGACGGGCAGCGGGAGCCGCAGCGCCAGCGCCCGGACGGCGTCCCCGAGGCCGCGCTCGGCCAGCACCGGCGGGTGGATGCCGCGCACCAGGTCCCGCAGCTCGGTCAGGGCCTCGGCGGAGTCCGCGCGGGCGGCGGCGAGCATCCGCTTGGCTCGCGCCGGATCCTTCTCGATCAGCGCCTCGACGGTGCCCAGGCTGATGCCCATGGCGACCAGCCGGGCCTGCGCGCCGTCGTGCAGATCCCGTTCGATGCGGCGCAGTTCGGCGGCGGAGCTGTCCACGGCGTCGTGCCGGGTCTCGGTGAGGTGCTCGATGCGCAGCGCCATCTCCCGCTGGGGCGTGGGCCGGAGGAACGCGCGGGCCATCCGGAAGTCGGCGCGCAGCATGGCCGGCCCGGCGGCGACGCCGAGGACCGCGTAGACCGCGCCGAGGGCGACGGCCATGTTGGCGGTGGCCTGGCTGCCGACGTGCAGGAAGGTGAACCAGACGTTGCCGTCGGCGCGGACGATCGGCTTCCAGACTCCGGCGGCCAGGACGATGCCCCACGGCAGGTAGAGGACGAGCCCGGGCGGCAGGATGGCCAGGGTGAAGCCGGCCGTCATGTCCACCAGCAGCCACTGGAGGTCGCGCCAGGTGGCCCGGTCCCGCAGCAGCGCCGTGCAGCGCTCGACCGTCCCCAGGAAGCCGCTCCGGGCGCGCGGCGGTTCGTACGGGGTGGGGATCCGGATGCCCGTCCACTCCTGAGCCCACGCCCTGCGTTGATCGGCGTAGGCCCGCACGGCCTTCATGACGTAAGGGGTGGTGAGGAGGCCGAGCCCGACGGGGATCAGCGCGATCGACACCGCCGCGAACGTGAACAGCAGGATCGACGCCACGAGCCCCCACAACGCGAGTCCGAAGGACCTCGCGACGGCGCCGAAAGCTCTGCTGATCCTCATGGGTTTTCCCGCTCCCCCGCCACTGCCCGTCCGGGGCGGTCGCCCCGGATCCGACCCCCAGTCTGCCGCCCGCCGGCAGACCGGTCACGGGGTACAACCGGCGGACCGGGGGTGTACCTGGCAACACCCTCTCACCTGGCCTCCCGTCCCCGCCGGAGGGGGGCGGGACGGGAGGCCAGGTGAGAGGGTGTTGCCA
>NZ_JBPQTX010000116.1:0-19678 GCF_051386555.1 Streptomyces sp. URMC 126 | reverse complement strand
CACTCCTCCGGCCCCCGAGCCATGCCGACCCCGGCCCCCGGCTGCCCGGTATGCGCCCACCTCAACGCCGAACGCCAACCGGAAGCGAACACGGACAACCCGGACCGAGCCATGCGACTGGCGGGGGCCTACATGACCCACCACTACCTGCGACACCCCTGACCACACCGCACGACCACCCCACGCCCACAGGGCCCACAAACGGCACCGACCGGCAGTGGGCCCTCGCGGGCAACCGACAGGTTGCAAGAGCCCGACCCCGCGCGCATCGGCGGGCCTGACCCCGCACGCGCGCGGAGCACGCCATCGTCGAGCCTGGAGCATTCGCCTACGTGGGACCACCCCCGCACGCGCGGGGACCACAGCAGGTGCTAAAGGATGTCCGCCCCGAGGGGGGGCCACCCCCGCACGCGCGGGGACCACGGCGACACCGAAGCCGTGATGCGTCTCGCGCGCGGGACCACCCCCGCACGCGCGGGGACCACTAGGCGACGGCAAGGCCGTAGCCGTACGCTTCGGGACCACCCCCGCACGCGCGGGGACCACCTTGCCTACGGCTTCGGCACCACGTGCGATCACGGACCACCCCCGCACGCGCGGGGACCACGACAAGCCGAAACGATTCGGCCGGCGGCGCGTGGGACCACCCCCGCACGCGCGGGGACCGCAGGCCGCCACCTGCGGCTTTACCCGCGCCGAGGCGGGTTTTTACCCACTTCCCAAGGCCCCGGCAAATCACCCAAATACCCCATAATGCCCACCGCCCCGCGCTCCCCCTCACCAGCTATGCGCCACATCCACCACCAACTTGTCCCCCACCTGCTCCGCCTTGAACGGCAGTCGAGCCCGCACTCCCACGGCGACCTGTGTCTGGCCCTCGAAGCTCGCCCCGAACTTCGTGTCCTGGAAGGTGCGGTACCCCGTGAGGTCGACCCCCGGCAGGGACTGCTTGCCGCGTCCCGGGTACGTCGGCTTGCCCGTGTTCGGGTCGTAGCTCGGTGCGGTGAGGTACACCTGCAGGATGGCGCCGCCCTTGACGGGTATCAGGTCGCCGGAAGCGTCCTGGTGGAACTCGTCCACGTACCCGACCCGGTAGCCGAGCCCCGGCGCCGCGCTGCCCAGGTCGAAGACGATGCGGTCGTAACACTCGTGGCTGCCGGTACGGATGTTCTTCAGCGGGCGGTACTCGTGTCCGGCGGCGTACTTGTCGGTGCTGCCCCAGCCCGTCGGGCAGTCGGCCGTGGTGGCGGGCCGGACCGCCGGGCCCGTGCCGGGGGCGGGGGCTGCGACCGCCGGGCCCGTCAGGCCGATGCCCGCCAGAACGAGGGCCGTGGCCGCCGTCGTCAGCCGTCGTCGCATGTCATGCCTCCAGAGAAGTCGGAAGTCACCTGTTGGGTGCATGCGATACGACCACTCCGCCACCACCCCGTGCCACCGCACAAGCGACTTCCGGCCACCCTGAACATCAACTCGGCTCAAAACAAAGAGCGTCCGCGCCCCCGGCCGACATCGGGGGCGCGGACAAGCGAACCAAGCAGCAGTCCAGAGCAGCGGATCAGACGGCCAGCGCCCGGTCCGTCGGGCGGACAGGAGCCGGCAGCGTGCTCGTCCCCGTCAGGTAGCGGTCGACGGCCCGCGCCGCCGAGCGGCCCTCGGCGATGGCCCAGACGATCAGCGACTGACCTCGCCCGGCGTCGCCGGCGACGAAGACACCCGGCACGTTCGTCGCGTACGAGCCGTCACGCGCGATGTTCCCGCGCTCGTCCAGGGCCAGGCCGAGCTGGTCGACGAGACCGTTCGCGCGGTCCGTCCCCGTGAAGCCCATCGCCAGCGTCACCAACTGCGCCGGAATCCGCCGCTCCGTCCCCGGCTTCTGCTCCAGCCTGCCGTCCTTGAACTCGACCTCCACCAGGTGCAGCCACTGCACATGGCCCTCCTCGTCGCCCTCGAAGCGCGTGGTCGACACGGAGTAGACCCGCTCGCCGCCCTCCTCATGGGCCGAGGTGACCTTGTAGAGCATGGGGAACGTCGGCCACGGCTGACCCGCCGACCGCTCCTCCCCCGGACGCGGCATGATCTCCAGCTGGGTGACGGACGCGGCACCCTGCCGGTGGGCGGTCCCGACACAGTCCGCACCCGTGTCACCCCCGCCGATCACCACCACGTGCTTGCCCTCGGCCGTGATCGTGGGCGCCACGTAGTCGCCCTCCTGCACCTTGTTCGCGACGGGCAGGTACTCCATCGCGAGATGGATGCCCTTCAACTCCCGCCCGGGAACCGGCAGGTCCCGCGACGTCGTCGCCCCCGCCGCGATCACCACCGCGTCGTACCGCCCGCGCAGCTTCGCCGCGTCGACGTCGCGGCCGATCTCGACCTCCGTGCGGAACTTCGTCCCCTCCGCCCGCATCTGCTCGATGCGCCGGTTGATGTGCCGCTTCTCCATCTTGAACTCGGGGATGCCGTACCGCAGCAGCCCGCCGATCCGGTCCGCGCGCTCGTACACCGCCACCGTGTGACCCGCCCGGGTCAGTTGCTGGGCCGCCGCGAGGCCGGCCGGGCCGGAGCCGATGACGGCGACGGTCTTGCCCGACAACCGCTCAGGCGGCTGCGGCGTGACATCGCCCGCCTCCCACGCCTTGTCGACGATCGTCACCTCGACGTTCTTGATGGTGACGGGCTGCTGGTTGATGCCCAGCACACACGCCGACTCGCACGGCGCCGGGCACAGCCTCCCCGTGAACTCCGGGAAGTTATTGGTAGCGTGCAGCCGCTCGCTCGCCGCCCGCCAGTCGCCCCGCCACGCGTAGTCGTTCCACTCGGGGATAAGGTTCCCCAGCGGACAGCCGTTGTGGCAGAACGGAATGCCGCAGTCCATGCAGCGGCCGGCCTGCTTGCTGATGACGGGCAGCAGCGAGCCCGGAACGTACACCTCGTTCCAGTCGCGGACGCGCTCCTCGACGGGACGGGTGCGGGCGACCTCGCGCCCGGTGGTCAGAAAGCCCTTCGGATCAGCCATGGGTCGCCGCCTCCATCATCTTCTCGTGGGTCTCGGTCTCGGAGAGACCGGCTCGCTCGGCGGCGTCCTTGGCGGCGAGCACTGCCTGGTAGGTGGGCGGGACGACCTTGCGGAAGCGCGCGACCGCCGCGTCCCAGTCGGCCAGCAGGCCGGCCGCGACGGTGGACCCCGTCTCCTCCTGGTGGCGGCGCACCACGCCGTGCAGCCACCGCACGTCGGCCTCGTCCAGCGACCCGACGGCGCCCGCCAGCTCCTTGTTGACGTTGCGCGGGTCCAGATCCACGACGTAGGCGACGCCACCCGACATGCCGGCCGCGAAGTTCCGCCCGGTCGGCCCGAGGACGACGGCCCGGCCGCCCGTCATGTACTCGCAGCCGTGGTCGCCGACGCCCTCCGACACGACCACCGCACCCGAGTTGCGGACGCAGAACCGCTCCCCGACCGCCCCCCGCAGGAACATCTCCCCACCCGTGGCGCCATAACCAATCGTGTTGCCGGCGATGGTGGAGTACTCGGCGAGGTGGTCGGCGGCCCGGTCCGGCCGGACGACGATCCGGCCGCCCGACAGCCCCTTGCCGACGTAGTCGTTGGCGTCGCCCTCCAGCCGCAGGGTGACACCGCGCGGCAGGAAGGCGCCGAACGACTGCCCGGCCGAGCCGGTGAACGTGATGTCGATGGTGTCGTCGGGCAGCCCGGCGCCGCCGTACCGCTTGGTGACCTCGTGACCGAGCATCGTGCCGACGGTCCGGTTGATGTTCCGGACGGGCACCTGCGCCCGCACCGGCTGCGCCTCCTCCGCGCCGACCGTGTCGAGCGCGTCGGCGGCCAGCTTGATCAGCTGGTTGTCGAGCGCCTTGGCCAGCCCGTGGTCCTGGGCGACGGCGTGGTGCCGGACGGCGCCCTCGGGCAGCTCGGGGACGTGGAACAGCGGGGCCAGGTCCAGGCCCTGCGCCTTCCAGTGGTCCACGGCCTTCCCCGTGTCGAGGAGCTCGGCGTGCCCGACGGCCTCCTCCAGCGTCCGGAAGCCCAGCTCGGCGAGCAGCTCCCGCACCTCCTCCGCGATGAACTCGAAGAAGTTGACGACGAACTCGGCCTTGCCCGCGAACCGTTCGCGCAGCACCGGGTTCTGCGTGGCGATGCCGACCGGGCAGGTGTCCAGGTGGCAGACGCGCATCATCACGCACCCGGAGACGACCAGCGGCGCCGTCGCGAACCCGAACTCCTCCGCCCCGAGCAGCGCCGCGATCACGACATCACGCCCGGTCTTGAGCTGCCCGTCGGCCTGGACGACGATCCGGTCGCGCAGCCCGTTGAGCAGCAGCGTCTGCTGCGCCTCGGCGAGGCCGAGCTCCCAGGGGCCGCCCGCGTGCTTCAGCGACGTCAGCGGCGAGGCACCCGTACCCCCGTCGTGCCCGGAGATCAGCACCACATCGGCATGCGCCTTCGACACACCCGCCGCGACCGTTCCCACACCCACCTCGGACACCAGCTTCACATGGATGCGGGCGGCCGGGTTGGCGTTCTTCAGGTCGTGGATGAGCTGGGCGAGGTCCTCGATGGAGTAGATGTCGTGGTGCGGCGGCGGCGAGATGAGGCCGACGCCCGGCGTCGAGTGCCGCGTCTTGGCGACCCACGGGTACACCTTGTGGCCGGGCAACTGGCCGCCCTCGCCGGGCTTGGCGCCCTGCGCCATCTTGATCTGGATGTCATCGGCGTTGACCAGGTACTCGCTGGTCACCCCGAACCGCCCGGACGCGACCTGCTTGATGGCCGAGCGCCGCGCCGGGTCGTACAGCCGCTCCGGGTCCTCGCCGCCTTCACCGGTGTTGGACTTGCCGCCCAGCCGGTTCATGGCGATGGCGAGCGTCTCGTGGGCCTCCTGCGAGATGGACCCGTACGACATCGCGCCGGTCGAGAACCGCTTGACGATCTCGCTCACCGGCTCGACCTCGTCCAGCGGCACAGGCTTCCGGTCGCTCGCGAACGCGAACAGCCCGCGCAGCGTCATCAGCCGCTCCGACTGCTCGTTCACCCGCTCGGTGTACTGCTTGAAGATGTCGTAGCGCCGGGTGCGGGTGGCGTGCTGGAGCCGGAAGACGGTGTCCGGGTCGAACAGGTGCGGCTCGCCCTCCCGCCGCCACTGGTACTCACCGCCGATCTCCAGCCGCCGGTGGGTGGCGGGGATGCCGGTGGCGGGGTACGCCTTGGCGTGCCGGGCGGCGACCTCGCGGGCGATGACGTCCAAGCCCACGCCGCCGATCTTGGTGGGCGTGCCGTGGAAGTACGTGTCGACGAACGCCTCGTCGAGCCCGACGGCCTCGAAGACCTGGGCACCACGGTAAGAGGCCACGGTGGAGATGCCCATCTTGGACATCACCTTCAGCACGCCCTTCCCCAGCGCCTTGATCAGGTTGCGGATGGCGTCCTCGGGCTCGATGCCGCTGAGGAACGTCCCGGCCCTGACCAGGTCCTCGACGGACTCCATGGCGAGGTACGGGTTGACGGCCGCCGCGCCGTAACCGATGAGCAGCGCGACGTGGTGCACCTCGCGGACGTCCCCGGCCTCGACCAGCAGGCCCACCTGGGTGCGCTGCTTGGTGCGGATGAGGTGGTGGTGGATGGCCGAGGTGAGCAGCAGCGACGGGATGGGGGCGTGCTCGGCGTCGGAGTGCCGGTCGGAGAGGACGATCAGCCGGGCGCCGCCGGCGATGGCCGCGTCGGCCTCCGCGCACATCGCCTCCAGCCGCGCGGCCAGCGCCTCGCCGCCGCCCGAGACCCGGTACAGACCGGAGAGGGTGGCGGCCTTGAGACCCGGCAGGTCCCCGTCGGCGTTGATGTGGATGAGCTTGGCGAGCTCGTCGTTGTCGATGACCGGGAACGGCAGGGTGACGCTGCGGCAGGACGCGGCCGTCGGCTCCAGCAGATTGCCCTGCGGGCCGAGGGAGGAGACCAGCGAGGTGACCAGCTCCTCCCGGATGGCGTCCAGCGGCGGGTTGGTGACCTGGGCGAACAGCTGGGTGAAGTAGTCGAAGAGCAGCCGGGGGCGCGCGGAGAGCGCGGCGATCGGCGAGTCCGTGCCCATCGAACCGATCGGCTCCACACCGCTGCCGGCCATCGGCGCGAGGATGACGCGCAGCTCCTCCTCGGTGTAGCCGAAGGTCTGCTGGCGGCGGGTGACGGAGGCGTGGGTGTGCACGATGTGTTCGCGCTCGGGGAGGTCCTTGAGCTCGATGAGCCCGGCTTCCAGCCACTCCTGGTAGGGCTGTTCGGCGGCGAGGCCGGCCTTGATCTCGTCGTCCTCGATGATGCGGTGCCCGGCGGTGTCGACCAGGAACATCTTCCCCGGCTGGAGCCGGCCCTTGCGGACGACCTTGGCGGGGTCGATGTCGAGGACGCCGACCTCGGAGGAGAGGACGACGAGGCCGTCGTCGGTGACCCAGTACCGGCCGGGGCGCAGCCCGTTGCGGTCGAGAACTGCGCCGACGAGAGTGCCGTCGGTGAAGGTGACGCAGGCCGGGCCGTCCCAGGGCTCCATCAGGGTGGAGTGGTACTGGTAGAAGGCGCGCCGGGCGGGGTCCATGGAGGCGTGGTGCTCCCAGGCCTCGGGGATCATCATCAGCACGCTGTGCGGCAGCGAACGCCCGCCCAGGTGCAGCAGCTCCAGCACCTCGTCGAAGGAGGCGGAGTCCGACGCGTCCGGGGTGCAGACGGGGAACGTCCGCTCCAGGCTCTCGCCCGGGCCGAACAGCCCGGAGGCGAGCTGGGATTCGCGGGCGCGCATCCAGTTGCGGTTGCCGTTGACGGTGTTGATCTCACCGTTGTGGGCGACGAACCGGTACGGGTGGGCGAGCGGCCAGCTCGGGAAGGTGTTGGTGGAGAAGCGGGAGTGGACCAGCGCGATGGCCGTGGCGAAGCGGCGGTCGGACAGGTCCGGGAAGAAGGGCTCCAGCTGGCCGGTGGTCAGCATGCCCTTGTAGACGATCGTGCGGGCGGAGAGCGACGGGAAGTAGACGCCGGCCTCGCGCTCGGCGCGCTTGCGCAGCACGAACGCCTTGCGGTCCAGGGCGATCCCGCGGCTCTCGCCGTCCACGTCCGCCACGAACAGCTGCCGGAACTCCGGCATGGTGGCGCGGGCCGCGCTGCCCAGCAGCTCGGGCGCGACCGGGACGGCGCGCCAGCCGAGGACGGTCAGCCCCTCCTCCCCGGCGATCGTCTCGATACGCGAGACGGCGTCGTCGCCCTCACCGTCGGCCGGGAGGAACGCGATGCCGACGGCGTACGCGCCGCGCTCCGGCAGGGCGAAGTCGACGACCTCGCGGAGGAAGGCGTCCGGGACCTGGAGGAGGATGCCGGCACCGTCGCCGGAGTCCGGCTCGGAGCCGGTGGCGCCGCGGTGCTCCAGGTTGCGCAGGACGGTGAGCGCCTGTTCCACCAGGGCGTGGCTCGCCTCGCCGGTCAGAGTCGCGACAAAGCCGACGCCACAGGCGTCGTGCTCATGGCGGGGGTCGTACATCCCCTGCTGAGCGGGGTGGGATGCAGAACGCATCGGCGCTCCCGTCGTCTTGGCAGTCATGGCGGTGCATGTGCCGAGGGACGACGCTGGCCCTCCGCGAAAGTTGGTGCAGGTTACATGATGACCCGCTTCTCACGTAGCGGAAGATGGATTCCACTATGTGGACAACAGGGGCGGGATCCACGAGATCCACGAGGGTGGAGCGCACACGGCGCGGGCCGCACTGCCCGCGGGCGCTTGTGAAGATGTGCCCTGTTGCCGAGGGGTTGAAACCGCGCGGAAACCCGCTCGTCATGCGTGCCCGTTATGCGGTGCCCCGCATAAGCATCACCCGACGGCGGTCCCGAAGGCAATACCCAGGAGATACGTCACACCGGCCGCCGCACCGCCCAGCAGCAACTGCCTGAGCCCGCTGAACCACCAGCTGCGCGCGGTCACCCGGGCGACGACCGCACCGCAGGCGAACAGCCCCAGCAGCGCCAGCAGCACCGCCGGCCACAACTGCGTGGCGCCCAGCAGATACGGGAGGACGGGCAGCAGCGCACCCAGCGCGAACGAGCCGAACGAGGCGAGGGCCGCCGTCATCGGCGAGGGCAGATCGGAGGGGTCGATGCCCAGCTCTTCCCGGGCATGGATCTCCAGCGCCTGCTCCGGATCCTTCGACAGCTGCCGCGCCACCTCCCGCGCGAGCGCCGGCTCCACCCCGCGCGACTCATAGAGCGCGGCCAGCTCCTCCAGCTCGTCGGTGGGGTGTTTCCGCAGCTCACGCCGCTCGACGTCCAGCTCCGCGAGGACCAGCTCACGCTGCGACGCGACCGAGGTGTACTCCCCCACCGCCATCGAGAACGCGCCCGCGGCGAGCCCCGCCAGCCCCGTGATCACCAGCGTCTGCGACGAGGCCGCCCCGCCCGCGACGCCCGTCAGCAGCGCGAGGTTCGACACCAGCCCGTCCATCGCCCCGAACACGGCGGGGCGCAGCCAGCCGCCGTTCACATCGCGGTGCGTGTGGTTGTCGCGGTGGGCTATGTGCGTGGCCGCGGCGGTGTCGAGGACTGCCATGGTGGGTTCGGTGCTCCTTCGCCCGGAGGGCGGGCCTGATGCTCCACCCCTACGGGTTCGAAGGTACGCACGAACAGCGCGTGCGCGCTAGCAAGGAAGGCCGAACTTACCTCGCTGACCTGCGGTTTTCCCGGGGCAAGCCCCGGACCTCGAAACCGCGCTCCGCGCGGTTGTCCTCAAACGCCGGACGGGCTGAGTACGGCGCCCGGATTTCAGCCCGTCCGGCGTTTGAGGACGAGCGGCGAAGCCGCGAAAGCGGGGGTCTGGGGGCGCAGCCCCCAGGAAACGGCGAAGGGGCGGGACAGGGGCATCCCCATCCCGCCCCAGCGCAACGCAGCGCTCAGAGCTTCTTGGCCGCCTCCGGCGACGCCGACCCCTTCGCGTCCTCCACGGGCTCGGAAGCGCCCGGCTCGACCACGGCCTCCCGCCCAGGAACCCTCTTCGAGGACACGACGATGTAGACCACCGCCGCGATGAACACCAGAATCGACGTCCACCCATTGAGCCGCAGCCCCAGCACATGATGAGCGTCGTCCACCCGCAGGTACTCCGTCCAGAAGCGCCCCACCGTGTACGCCGCCACATACAGCGCGAACGCCCGCCCGTGCCCCAGCTTGAAACGCCGGTCGGCCCAGATCACCAGGGCGGCGACGCCGAGGCACCACAGCGACTCGTACAGGAACGTCGGATGGTACGTACCGGCGACCCGCCCGATCCCCGGATCGGCGTCGATCTTCAGCGCCCACGGCAGATCCGTCGGCTTCCCGTAGAGCTCCTGGTTGAACCAGTTGCCCCACCGGCCGATCGCCTGCGCCACGGCGATGCCGGGGGCGACGGCGTCCGCCCACGCCGGCAGCGGGATGCCGCGCCGCCGGCAGCCGATCCAGGCGCCGACGGCGCCCAGCGCCACCGCGCCCCAGATGCCGAGGCCGCCTTCCCAGATCTTGAAGGCGTCGACCCAGTTCCGGCCCTCACCGAAGTACAGCTCGTAGTCGGTGATCACGTGGTAGAGCCGGCCGCCGACGAGGCCGAAGGGCACGGCCCAGACGGCGATGTCGGCGACGGTCCCGACCCGGCCGCCGCGCGCGACCCAGCGTCGGTTGCCGAGCCAGACGGCGGCGAAGACGCCGATGATGATGCAGAAGGCGTAGCCGCGCAGCGGGACCGGCCCCAGGTGGAGCACGCCGGTCGACGGGCTGGGAATGTATGCGAGATTCATGGCACCACCGACGCTACCCTGCCGGGGCGCGCGACCGGCAACCCACCCGGGACAACAGCTGCGTAACGGGCCCCGTGTCCCGCACGCGGAGCGCGTCCCCGGCCCGTCTCAGTGCTTCTTCTTCGCGGACGAGGCCGCCGCCACCGTCATCTCGCGCAGCTTGGCCGGGGTCAGCGGATGGGCGGGGTCCCCGTAGACGCTCTTCCCGTTCAGCAGGACGGTCGGGGTCGCCTTGTAGGCGCCCTTGCGGAACGCCTCGTGCGCCTGCTTCACCCAGCTGTCGTGCATGCCGTCGTCCACGCACTTCTGGAAGCCGGGGGTGTTCAGCCCCGGGACCTGGTCGGCGAGCTCGTACAGCCGGGAGGTGTCGGCGAAGGCGTCCTTCGTCTCGGGCGGCTGGTTCTTGTAGAGGACGTCGTGGTACGCGGCGAACTTGCCGACGTCCTGCGCGCACGCCGCCGCGTTGGCGGCCTTCAGCGAGCCCGTCCCGCCGAGGTTCCGGTCGATGAGGGTGACGATGTGGTACTCGGTCTTGAGCTTGCCCTCCTGCTCCAGGTCGCGCACGGTGTCCCGGTACGCGTTCTCGAACAGGGCACAGGCCGGGCAGCGGAAGTCCTCGTAGACGGTGAGGGTGGCCTTGGCGGCCTTCTTGCCGACGGGGATGGTGGAGCCGTCCTTGCCGAGGGCCCCCTGCGGCGGCCTCGGCGGGCCCGCGGCCTCGTCCTTCTTCTCCCCGCCGGTGTGCGCGACGACGGCCGCGACTCCGGCGCCGGTCCCCAGCACCCCGACGACGGCCAGTCCCGCGATCATCGCCCGTCTGCGTTTGGCGCGGGCGATCTCCTTCTGGCGCTGTTCCTGCAGGCGCTCGCGGGCGCTGCGCTTTCCCTCGCTGCTGCTCTTCTCGCTCACGTCCCCGTACAACGAACCGGGGGTGCGCCCCAGCGCACCCCCGGTCCCAGGTTCCTTCGAACGGGTGACCCGGCTTCGTCCGCCACGGGATCAGCCATGAGGTCGACCACGGGATCAGCCGTGAAGTCGACCGCGGGATCCGCCGCAGGCCGGCCGCGGGATCCGCCACGGGCCGGCCGTGGGATCCGCCGCGGGTCAGCCCCGCTTGCGGACGCCCTCCGCCAGCTCGCCGGCCAGCTCCCGTACGGCCGCGAGCCCGGCCGCCTCGTCGGGCGCGTCCAGCAGCCGCTCGACGAACGCGGAGCCGACGATCACGCCGTCCGCGAACCCGGCCACCTCCGCGGCCTGCGCCGCGTCGGACACGCCGAGCCCGACGCAGACGGGCAGCGCGGTGCCGGTGGCGCGGGTGCGCTCGACCAGCTCCTTCGCCTGGGCGCCGACGGACGCGCGGGTGCCGGTGACGCCCATCAGGGAGGCCGCGTAGACGAAGCCGCTGCCCGCCGCCGTGATGGTGGCGAGCCGCTCGTCCTTGCTGCTCGGCGCGACGACGAAGACCGTCGCCAGCCCGTGCTTGGCGGCGTGCTCGCGCCACAGCGCCGACTCCTGGACGGGCAGGTCGGGCAGGATGCAGCCCGCGCCGCCCGCCTCGGCCAGCTCGGCGGTGAAACGCTCGACGCCGTAGCGGTCGATGGGATTCCAGTAGGTCATGACGAGGACGGGCTTGCCGGTGGCCGCGTGGGCCTCCTTGACCGTGCGCATGACGTCGGCGATCCGGACGCCGCCCTTCAGGGCGATGTCGTCGGCGGTCTGGATGACGGGCCCGTCGAGGACGGGGTCGCTGTGCGGCAGCCCCACCTCGACCACGTCCGCCCCGCCGTCGAAGACGGCCTTGATCGCCGTGATGCCGCCGTCCACGGTCGGGAAGCCGGCCGGGAGGTAGGCGATCAGCGCGGCCCGGTCCTCGGCCTTCGCCGCGGCGAGGGTGTCCGTCAACAGCCGTGCGTTCCCGCTCACTTGGCGTCCCCCTCGATCTCGGCGGTGTCGGTGCGGTCGGCGGCCACCTCGGCGTCGGTGTCGTAGAGGCCGAAGTAGCGGGCGGCGGTGTCCATGTCCTTGTCGCCGCGGCCGGACAGGTTGACGACGATCAGGCCGTCCCCGCCCAGCTCCCGGCCGACCTCCAGGGCGCCGGCCAGGGCGTGGGCGCTCTCGATGGCCGGGATGATGCCCTCGGTCCGGGACAGCAGGCGCAACGCCCGCATCGCGGCGTCGTCCGTCACCGCGCGGTACTCGCCGCGGCCGGAGTCCTTGAGGTAGGCGTGCTCGGGTCCGACGCCGGGGTAGTCCAGGCCGGCCGAGATGGAGTACGGCTCGGTGATCTGGCCCTCGTCGTCCTGGAGGACGTAGGAGCGGGAGCCGTGCAGGATGCCCGGCTCGCCGGCGGTGAGGGTGGCCGCGTGCTCGCCGGTCTCGACGCCGTGCCCGGCGGGCTCGCAGCCGATCAGCCGGACGTCGGCGTCGGCGAGGAAGGCGTGGAACAGGCCGATGGCGTTGGAGCCGCCGCCGACGCAGGCCACGGCCGCGTCGGGCAGCCGCCCGGCGCGCTCCAGGATCTGCCGGCGGGCCTCGACGCCGATGACCCGGTGGAAGTCGCGGACCATGGCCGGGAAGGGGTGCGGCCCGGCGACCGTGCCGAAGAGGTAGTGGGTGCGGTCGACGTTGGCGACCCAGTCGCGGAACGCCTCGTTGATGGCGTCCTTCAGGGTGCGGCTGCCGGACTTCACGGCGACGACCTCGGCGCCGAGCATCCGCATCCGGGCGACGTTGAGGGCCTGCCGCTCGGTGTCGACCTCGCCCATGTAGATGGTGCAGTCGAGGCCGAAGAGGGCGCAGGCGGTGGCGGTGGCGACGCCGTGCTGGCCGGCGCCGGTCTCCGCGATGACGCGCGTCTTGCCCATCCGTTTGGTGAGCAGCGCCTGGCCCAGCACATTGTTGATCTTGTGGGACCCGGTGTGGTTGAGGTCCTCGCGCTTGAGGAACACCCGGGCGCCGCCCGCGTGTTCGGCGAACCGCGGCACCTCGGTGAGGGCGCTGGGACGCCCGGTGTAGTTGACCATCAGGTCGTCGAGCTCGGCGGCGAACGACGGGTCGGACTTGGCCTTCTCGTAGGCGACGGCGACCTCGTCCACGGCGGCGACCAGCGCCTCGGGGATGAAGGTGCCGCCGAAGGCGCCGAAGTAGCCCGCCGCGCTGGGCACCAGGCCCGCGGGGTCGGGAACGAAGAACTCAGAGGACACGGAGGTACTCCTGTGACAGAAAAGGGCGGCGGCGCACGGGGAGGCACCCCGCGCGCGCCGAAGGGACCGGCTACTGGTGAGCGGTCCCGCGCCATCGGCGCCCGTTGATCTGCCCGGGCTCGCACCCGATGTGGTAGCGCACCCTGCGGCCGCGCACCCGCCGCGCGGGCGCGCGGCAGCCCCGGGGGCGGCACCCCCGGGCCAGGCGCGCGTACGCGGTCATGCCGTCCTCAGCTCCTGCCGTGCCGCAGGGCCGGGTGGGCGCCGGCGGCGACCAGGTCGGCGACGGCCGCCTTGGGGTCGCGGCCGGTCACCAGGGACTCGCCGACGAGCACCGCGTCGGCGCCGTCGTTGGCGTAGGCGATGAGGTCGTGCGGCCCGCGCACCCCGGACTCGGCGATCTTGACGATGCCGTCGGGGATCTCGGGGGCGACCCGGGCGAAGGTGCCCCGGTCGACCTCCAGGGTCTTGAGGTTGCGCGCGTTGACGCCGATGACGCGGGCGCCGGCGGCCACCGCCCGCTCGACCTCCTCCTCGTCGTGCACCTCGACCAGCGGGGTGAGCCCGATCGACTCGGCCCGCTCGATCAGGGAGACCAGGGCCTCCTGCTCCAGGGCGGCGACGATCAGCAGGGCGAGGTCGGCGCCGTAGGCGCGGGCCTCCCACAGCTGGTAGGCGGTGACGATGAAGTCCTTGCGCAGGACCGGGATGTCGACCTTGGCGCGGACGGCCTCCAGGTCGGCGAGCGAGCCGCCGAAGCGGCGCTGCTCGGTCAGCACGCTGATGACGGAGGCGCCACCGGCCTCGTAGTCGGCGGCGAGGCCGGCCGGGTCGGCGATGGCGGCCAGCGCGCCCTTGGACGGGCTGGAGCGCTTGACCTCGCAGATCACGGAGACGTTCTCCCCGCGCAGGGCGGCGGCGCCGTCCCTGGCCTGCGGGGCCTTCGCGGCCCGCTCCTTGAGCTCGTCGAGGCCGACGCGCGCCTGCCGCTCCGCGAGGTCGGCACGGACTCCGTCGATGATCTCGTCGAGCACACTCACGCGAGCGGCCCCCTTCCGGGCTCGGATGATCTGGGCTGATGCGGTTCGTACTCGTCCCACCAGCACACTGTGATGGTACTTGCCGTCGGACGGAGGTCGTGCATCCGGTTGACGGGGGCGTCGCCGGCGGCGGGGCGGCCGTCCGGGTCTCAGGGCGCGAGCACCGCCCCGCAGGGCAGGTTCCGCACCACGGTGAAGGCCAGCACCAGGAGGCCGATCCCCCACCGGTGGACCGGCCGCAGGGCCAGCGGCATACCGCCGTCCTGGCGTACCGCGCGGACGCACCACACGGCCCAGAGGACGACGAACACCGCGTAGCCCGGGACGGCCAGGGCGTTGGCGCGCAGGGCGGCCGGGAGGTCGCCGTGCAGCAGGGCGTACAGCCCGCGCAGCCCGCCGCAGGCGGGGCAGAGCAGGCCGATGTGGCGCGCCAGCGGGCAGACGGGGTAGTGACCGGGTTCGTTCGGGTCCACGGTCCCGACCAGGGCCGCCGCCGCGCCCAGGCCCGCGGCGACGCCGAGCGGCACGCCCAGCCGGCGGACGGACGGCGCGGCGGCCCGGCCGGAACCGGAACCAGAGCCGGGATCAAGGCCGGAACCAGAGCCGGGATCAAGACCCGAAGCGGACTCCCTCACACGGCCAGTCTCCGCCGGACCGCCCGGGGGCGCGACCGCGCGGGGCGCGACCGCACGGGCCGGAGGGGGCCGCACTCCGGCGCGTACACGCGAAAGCGCGGCTCAGGCCGCTCGTACGGAGGACGTACGGGCCCGGGCCGCGCCGTGTGCGGGGCGGAGCGGGTGCGTGGAGGACCGCCGGTCAGCCGTTCTGCGGCTGGGCCTCCGCCTTGGGGCGCGAGCCCATCTTGGGGGCCTGGCCGAGGCCCATGAGGCGCATGATGCCGCCGACGACCGCGCCGAGGAAGATGACGCCGACCCCGGCCCAGAAGCCGACCGGCTTGGCCATCACGATGAACGCGCTGGCGACGCAGAAGCCGATGAAGGAAATGATGACACCGGTCCAGGCGGCCGGGGTCTGTCCGTGGTGTACCTGACCCGACATGACTTGACTCCTCGTTGCTGGGGGTCGCCGAATCGCGCCTGCGGGCGCATGACCCTCATGGTCATTGTTCCTGACGGCCGGTGACCGGCTCGACGTGGGGTGGGGCTGGGGACGCCCCGGCGGCGGCTAGCGGTGCGCGGCGTCGCCGGTGGGGTCCTCTCCCCGGTCGAGGGCCTTCCAGATCTCCTCGGGCCGCTCCGGGTCCGGCGCCCGGCGCGGGCGGCGGGCGCGCGGGGTGCCGTCGCGCTCGTACCGGCCGCCCATGGCGGGCCAGTACCGGCCGTAGCGCAGCGCCAGCAGCCCGGCGAGCAGCAGCAGGACGCCGCCGGCCAGGGCCACCCAGGGCCACGGCGTGTGGGTGACGTGTTCGACGGCGGTGCTGGACAGGCCCGTGGTCCTGGCCGCCTTCTCCTCCAGGGCGCCGGTGTCGGAGGCGCCGGTCACACAGCCGACGACGACACCCGCGCCGGACAGCGCCAGCACCGCCGCGACCAGCGTCCGGCCGGCCCGGCGGACGGCGAAGACGGCGACGAGCGCGGCCAGCCCGACGATGGCGAGGGCACCGGGCAGACCGGTGACGTCCTGGCCGGTGGCCTGCTCACGGGCGGCGTCCCGGACGCCCGCCGCCGTGCCCTCGGACCAGGTCCGGCCGCCCGCGAGCAGCACGAGCGCGGCGCCTACGGCCGTGAGGAACAGGGCGGCGGCGACACTGCGCCGGGCGCTCCGGCCGGGTCCGGGCTCGGTACGGGGGCGGGGGTGGGGTACGGCTGCGCTCACCCTTCCACTATCCCCTGCGCCCGGGCGTGCCGCGCAGCCGGGGTCACGCCGGTGCCCCCGGGCGGGTGAGCCGGGCGGCGCCGTGCACGGCGCGCAGCACGGCGGCGGCCTTGTTGCGGCACTCGGTGTCCTCGGCGACCGGGTCGGAGTCGGCGACGACGCCCGCGCCCGCCTGGACGTAGGCGGTGCCGTCGCGGAGCACGGCGGTGCGGATGGCGATGGCGGTGTCGGAGTCCCCGGCGAAGTCCAGGTAGCCGACGCAGCCGCCGTACAGGCCGCGGCGGGACGGCTCCAGCTCCTCGATGATCTGCATGGCCCGCGGCTTGGGCGCGCCGGAGAGGGTGCCGGCCGGGAAGCAGGCGGTGAGCACGTCGAACGCGGTCCGGCCGGGGGCGAGGCGGCCGGTGACGGTGGAGACGATGTGCATCACGTGGCTGTAGCGCTCGATCGACATGAAGTCGACGACCTCGACGCTGCCCGGCTCGCAGACCCGGCCGAGGTCGTTGCGGCCGAGGTCGACGAGCATCAGGTGCTCGGCGCGCTCCTTGGGGTCGGCGAGGAGCTCCTCGGCGAGGGCGGCGTCGGCCTGCGGGGTGGCGCCGCGCGGCCGGGTGCCGGCGATCGGGTGGACCATGGCCCGGCCGTCCTCGACCTTCACCAGCGCCTCGGGGCTGGAGCCGACGACCTGGAAGCCGTCGAACTGGAAGAGGTACATGTACGGGCTGGGGTTGGTCGCCCGCAGCACCCGGTAGACGTCCAGGGCGGAGGCCTCGCACGGCGTCTCGAACCGCTGCGAGGGGACGACCTGGAACGCCTCGCCGGCCCGGATGCGCTCCTTCACGTCCTCGACGGCCGCCTGGTAGTCGGCGCCGCCCCAGCGGGCGGTGAACTCCGGCAGTTCGGACGGGGGCAGCACGGTGGGGTGGGTGGGGACGGGCCGGTGCAGGTCGGCGGTCATCGCGTCGAGGCGGGCGACGGCGTCCGCGTACGCCTCGTCGACGCCCGTCTCCAGGTCGTTGTGGTTGATCGCGTTGGCGATCAGCAGGACCGTGCCGTTCCAGTGGTCGAGGACGGCGAGGTCCGAGGTGAGCAGCATGGTGAGCTCCGGCAGCCCGAGGCCGTCGCCCTCCCCGTGCCGGTCGCCGATCTTCTCCAGGCGGCGGACGACGTCGTAGCCCAGGTAGCCGACCATGCCGCCGGTGAAGGGCGGCAGCCCCGCGCCCTCGATGAGGTCGCGCGGGGTGTGCAGGGCCTCGACGGTGGCCCGCAGGGTGCGCAGCGGGTCGCCGTCGACGGGCACGCCGACGGGCGGGGTGCCCAGCCAGTGGGTGGCGCCGTCGCGGACGGTCAGGGTGGCGGCGCTGCGGACGCCGATGAAGGAGTACCGCGACCAACTGCGGCCCTGCTCCGCGGATTCCAGCAGGAAGGTGCCCGGCCGTTCGGCGGCGAGCTTGCGGTAGAGGGCGACCGGGGTGTCGCCGTCGGCGAGGAAGCGCCGGGTGACCGGGATGACCCGGCGGTCCTTGGCCAGGGTGCGGAACGTGTCGGCGTCGGGGACCTGAGCGGGGCTCGGGGCGGTGGAGGTGGCAGCCATGGCAGCGGAGCCTACTGGCCCAAGGGCAGGTCACCGGCGTCGAAACAGGTGCGCGTCCCGGTGTGGCACGCCGGTCCGGTCTGGTCGACCTTGACGAGGAGGGTGTCGCCGTCGCAGTCCAGGGCCACGGACTTGACGTGCTGCACGTGGCCGGAGGTGTCCCCCTTGACCCAGTACTCGTTGCGGCTGCGGCTCCAGTAGGTGCACCGGCCGGTGGTGAGGGTGCGGTGCAGCGCCTCGTCGTCCATCCAGCCGAGCATCAGCACCTCGCCGGTGTCGTACTGCTGGGCGACGGCCGGCACCAGGCCGTCGGCGGTGCGCTTGAGGCGCGCGGCGACGGCGGGGTCCAGCGCGGTACTGCCGGGAACGGCCGGGGCGGGAGCGGCGGACGAGGCCGGTCGTGCGGGCGCGGAACTGGAAAGGGGCTTGCCGGTCATGGAGCCATTGTGCCGCTCCCGGACCGGTCGCATGGATGTCCGAGGGATACGGCATGCTTCCGTCATGACCTCACCGCCTCCTCCCCCTCCCTCCAACCCGCCGCAGCCGCCCGGGGGCGGCGGCTTCGGACCGCCGACGGGCTTCGGGCCGCCGCCGGAGCAGCCCCCGCCGTACGGCGGCGGGCAGCCCGGCCCGGGTGAGCAGCCCGGCCCCGGCGGGCAGCCCCCGTACGGCGGCTCCCCCTACGGGCAGGGCCCGCAGCCCTACGGCCAGAACCAGCCGCCGAACCAGCCGCCGGGGTACGGCCCCTACGGGCCGCAGCCCGGGATGACCCCGCCGCCCTCGGGGGGCGGCGGGGCGAAGGTCGCCGCCATCGTGGTGGGCGCGGTCCTGGTGGTCGGCCTGGTCGTGGGCGGCCTCATCTTCGCCAACAGGGATTCCGGGGGCGACGACGACAAGCCGGTCGCCAAGGGCACCTCCACCCCCAGCGCGAGGGAGAGCGACTCCCCGACGTCCAGACCGTCACCGCTGCCGACCCTGCCGCACATACCCGACCCGCCGTCGTCCTCCGCCGAGCCGTCGCCCTCGGGCTCGTCGCAGATCGTCGTGCCCATGGTCGTCGTCAAGCCCGGCGAGTGCTTCGACCACCCGGCGATGACCCCGTCGGTCACCCGCGTGGAGAAGAAGTCCTGCACCGGCAGCCACGACGGCGAGGCGATCACCAACCGGACGCTGAGCAACGGCCTGCTGACCGAGACGGACATCCAGGAGAAGGCCCGCGGCCTGTGCAAGCCGGACGCCGAGCGGCGGCTGCGCGCCGTGAACGACGGCCGCCTGTACTACTACTTCGCGCTCTACCCCAACGAGCGGACGTACCTGCTGACCGGCGAGCGCCGGGTCACCTGCTGGATCGCCCGCAGCGACAAGCCGGGCGGCGCCAAGCTGACGGCTCCGCTGCCGGAGTAGGCCGGGGGCGCCGCGGCCGGGCACCCGGCGGGCGCGGCGCCGTGGCACGGCGGCGGCCCCGACCGTAGGCTGCCGCCATGTCGACCCACGCACAGCGCGAACGCCTGCTCCTCGCGGATCTGTTGGAGACCGCGGGTCCGAACGCCCCGACGCTCTGCCAGGGGTGGAGCGCCCGCGACCTCGCGGCGCACATCGTGGTCCGCGAACGCCGCTCCGACGCCGCGGCGGGCGCCCTGTTCAAACCGCTGGCCGCCCGCCTGGAACGAGTGCAGGCCGAGTTCGCCGCCAAGCCGTACGAGGAGCTGATCCAGCTCATCCGCACCGGGCCGCCGCGCACCTCGCCGTTCGCCCTCAAGCAGATCGACGAGGCGGCCAACACGGTCGAGTTCTACGTCCACACCGAGGACGTGCGCCGGGCCCAGCCCGACTGGACGCCACGCGAGCTCGATCCCGTCTTCGCCGACGCGCTCTGGTCCCGCCTGGAGAAGATGGCCCGCGTCCTCGGCCGCAAGGCGCCGGTCGGCGTCGTCCTCCGCCGTCCCGACGGCCGCACGGCGGTCGGCAACCGGGGCGTCCCGGTGGTGACGGTCACCGGCGAACCGGGCGAGCTGACCCTCTTCGCCTTCGGACGCCAGGCCGCGGCGCGGGTGGAGCTTGAGGGCGACGAGGTCGCCAAGGCGAAGCTGCTGGCTGCGCGGCTGGGAATTTGAGCGCGCCCCGGCCCCACCACCCCCAGACCCCCGCTTTCGCGGCTCCGCCGCTCGTCCTCAAACGCCGGACGGGCTGTATCAGCC
>NZ_JBPQTX010000115.1:0-19701 GCF_051386555.1 Streptomyces sp. URMC 126 | reverse complement strand
GGGGGCGGGTCGGGGCGCGGCGGCGGGCCGGGGCGCGGCGGCGCGTGATGCGTCCGCCGCGTCCGGCACGCGCCCCCTGCTCGGCGCGCCCGGCACGCGCAATCCGCCCGCCCCGTCCGACACGTACAGCTCGTCCGGCACGTCCGCCGCCTCCGGTGGGTGCGGCCCGTCCGCCGCGTGGGACGCCCCGCGTCCCTCCCGCCACAGGAAGCCGTGGAAAGGCGCCACCGTCAGGGCGCAGTCCGCCTCCCCTCGCAGCACGGGTCCCGCGACGCCGTCGATGTCCCCGGCGGTCACGAACGGGCTGGTGCACTGCACGAGCAGGACGGTGTCGACCGTCCGTCCGGACTCCGCCTCGTACGCGTCCAGGGCGTGCAGCACCGCCGCCTCGCTGGTCGCCGTGTCCCCGGCGAGGGCGGCGGGCCGTTCGACGACCTCCGCGCCGGCCGCGCGGGCCGCGGCGGCGACGGCGGGGTCGTCGGTCGAGACGACGACGTCGGTGACGAGCGTGGCCGACCGGCAGGCGCGCACCGCGCGGGCGACGAGCGGTATCCCGCCGACGGGCGCCAGGTTCTTGCCCGGCACCCCCTTGGATCCGCCGCGGGCGGGCACGACGGCGAGGACGGAGGGCATCGGGGACTCCTCGGATTCGGGTGCTCCGGCCGCGCCGTCCGGCGCGGGGCGGGGGCGGTGGTGACCGGCCGCCGGGTTCACAGCTCCCCCACCCGCCGGATGACGGGCGCCACCCGCTGCACGCCGTGCCGGTACGCGCCGCGGGCCGCCCCGCGCAGCAGGTCGCGGCCGGCACGGCGCAGGGCGCTCCGGCCGGGCGGGGGTGCGGCGCGGCCGGGCAGCGGGCATCCGTGCGGGTCGAAGCCGTGGCGGGCGAGGACGGCGGGCAGGTAGCCGGGGGCCGTCTCGGGTGTGTAGTACGGGCTGAGGGGCGGCAGGCGGTCGCGGGCCACGAGGTCCGCGATCCGCCGCCGCGCCGCGTCGAACGCCCGCTCGTACGGCTGCTCGGCGGCCACGCCCTGCCGGGCCAGCCACTCGGGTTCCGGCTTGGGGAGCCGTCCCGCGTCGAGCTGGTCCCAGGAGGCGAGGCAGCCGGAGCCGAGGAAGTGGTGGTTGCCGAGCTGTTCCCGGATGCCGAGGTCGGTGAGGACGGCCGTGGGCACGGACCGGTGCAGGGCTTCCAGGGCGGCGGTCGAGCTGACGGTGACCAGCAGGTCGGTGCGGTCCAGGACCGCGCCCATGTTGCCGTACACGGGGCGGCAGTTGGCGGGAAGACCGCCGGGCAGCCGGGAGACGAGCTTCTGGTACGGGTGTTCCTCGATGTGCGTCGTGTGCTCACCGGGCTTGCTGCGGAGCTTGATCAGGATCTCCCGCTCGGGATGCGCCCGGGCGTGCCCGGCGGCCCGCCGCAGCAGGTACAGCCGGTCGGCGCGGCTCTCCGGCACGGAGGGCTGGGCGGCGAAGACGACGGTGTACGGGCGCACTTCGCGGGGCGCGGGCTCGTACGGGCGCCCCCCGAGGAACGGCAGGGCGCACTCCATGACGCTGTCCGCCGGGGCGCCGACCCCCTCGTACACCGCGCGGAAACGTTCCGCGTCGTGCCGGGAGTTGGCCAGGACCACATCGGCTCCGTGCCGCAACAGCAGCCCGTCGGCGAGCTTTTCGTACACCACGCCGACGTAGCCGGTCACGACGGCCGGGCGCCGGGCGGCGCCGGACCACGCCCGGGCGAGCGCGTGCAGCATCGCCTGGACCGTGCCGCCGACGCAGGCGAGGACGACGACGTCGTACGGGGGCCGGCCGGCCGCGGCCGTGAACTCCGCGGCCGTCACCTCACGCAACGCGTCGGCCCGCACGCCGACTTCGGCGAGCTGGCGGAGGGTGGGAGTGGCCCGGCCGCGCAGCAGGAAGCCGTCCAGACGGGCGCCGGGCGCGAGCCGGTGCGCGGTGAGCGCTCCCCATTTCCACCGGGTGTCGGAGTCCGCGAGCACGGCGACGCGTGGCGGGGATTCGGTACGTGAGGGCACGGCACCGACGATAGGAATGGATCCGGTTTGGCTGACCAACGCGGGTTCAACACTCGGTTAACAGCGCGCCGACACGTGGCGAAGCGGTTGACGCGCGCGCCCGGTTCATCGTTCCGCCGCATTTCGTTCATCTTCGCTTACGGCACCGGACAGAACGAATGCCGGGGTGTCACCTACCGTGACGCGGGTGGTCAAGCTCTCGGTCATCGTGCCGTTCTTCAATGTGCAGGCCTATGCCTCGGACACACTGCGCAGTCTGCGTGCGAACTCCCGCGACGATTTCGAATTCGTTTTCGTCGACGATTGTTCGACGGACGGCACGCCCGCGCTCCTGGAACGGGCCCGTGACGAGCTTCCCGGGGTGGTGCTGAAGCGCCACGAACGGAACGGCGGCCTGGCCACCGCCCGCAACACCGGACTGGACGCGGCCCGCGGCGAGTACGTGACCTTCCTGGACGGCGACGACTGGCTCGCACCCGGCCACTACGTGCGATTGCTCCAGGTCATCGAGGATCTGGGGGTGGACTTCGTCCGCACCGACCACGTTCGGTGCACCGGCCGGAACCGCACTCTCCACCGGGTCCCCGACGGCCGGCGCGGCGTCGTCCTCGACCCGCGCGACGCGATACTCCCCGCCGACCGTTCGACCTCCGTCGACTATCCGTACGCCTGGGCCGGCATCTACCACCGGAGGCTCCTGGACGACGGACTCCTGCATTTCCGGCACGGATTGCGCACCGCCGAGGACCGGCCCTGGATCTGGCGGCTGCACCGCGAGGCCCGGAGTTTCGCGATAGCGGGACTGCTCGGCGTCTTCTACCGCCGGGGGGTCCCCTCGTCCCTCACCCAGATCGGCGATGTCCGGCAGCTGGATTTCCTCCGCGCATTCGACCAGGTGATCGAGGAAACGCGTCGGGACCCCGATGCCGACGCACTGCTGCCGAAAGCCGTACGCACCTATTGCGCGATCATTTCCCACCATCTCGGTTCCGTCGAACGCTTCGAACCGGAAGTCGCCCGCGCATTGCGTTCGAGGAGTGCCGCCGCGATGAAACGGATGCCCCCGGCCTTGCTGAACGACGCCCTGAACGCGATGGACGCCGACCGGGCGGCCCGGCTGCGCAGGCTGCGCCGCCGGCCCGTCCCCGCGCCCCGGGCGGGGGTGCCCGCCTGATGCCCGGCCACCCGCGCACCGTGCAGCTCTTCCTGGCCTCCACCCTCTACGGCGCCGCGACCCTCGCCGCCGCTCTCGACGCCGGCCTGTTCCCCCCGGCCGGCCGCCGGCTGCTGCTCGTCACCAACAACGCCGCCGTCCCCGAGACCACCCCCGGACCGGACACGGCCCCCGGCTTCGACCGGCTCCGCACCCGCTTCGACGACGTCCTCTCCTGGAACGACACGATCAGCCCGCTCCACCCCGGCGGCTGGTCCCCACGCCCCGACGACGTCCCCCTGTGGGAGCGGCATCTGAGACTGCTGTGGGACCTGGGAACGGACGACGTCTCGCTCGTCCTGGAATCCCTCCAGGTGGACCCCGCTCTCGCGGTCGCCCGGATCTTCCCCGACGCCCCGCTGGACGTCTACGCGGACGGGCTGATGAGCTACGGCCCCACACGCAACAGGCTCGACCCGCTGGTCGGCACGCGGGTGCGCCGGCTGCTCCACCTGGACCTCGTACCGGGGCTACGGCCGCTGCTGCTGCGGGAGTTCGGGGTACGGCCGGAAGCCGTCCCCGGCGAGGTCTTCACCAAGGTGCTGGCCGAACTGGCCGACGCCACCCCGCTGCCGGCCGCCCCCGAGGGAGCGGCGCTGCTGCTCGGCCAGTACCTCGCGGCGCTGGGGATCCTCACGCCCGAGGAAGAGGAGGGGCTGCACGTCCGCATGCTGCGGGGCGCGGCCGGACGCGGCCACCGCGACGTCGTCTTCAAACCGCACCCGTCGGCCCCCGCGCGCTGGTCGCGGCTGCTGGAGGAGGAGGCCGGGCGGCTCGGGGTCCGGCTCACCGTGCTGGAGGGCCTGGAGGGCACCGCCCTGGCGGAGGCGGTCTTCCAGCGGCTGCGCCCCGCCCTGGTCGTCGGCTGCTTCTCGACGGCGCTGCTCACGGCGGGCGCCTTCTACGGCATCCCGACCGCCCGGACCGGCACGGACCTGCTGCTGGACCGGCTCACGCCGTACGAGAACGGCAACCGGGTGCCGGTCACGATCGTCGACGCGCTCCTGCCCGCGCTGGAGGACGGCCCCGCGCGGGAGACGCCACCGGATACGGCCGAGCTGAACGACCTGCTGGCGGCGGTGGGTTACGCGATGCAGCCGCGCATCGGCCCCGACCTGCGCCCGATCGCCGAGCGCTATCTCACGCGCCGTCGGGACGCCCGGACCCGCCGCTACTTCAAGCGGCGGCGCCTCACGGCGCTTGGCCTTCCCGGGGCCCTTCCCCGCCGTCTCGCCTTCCTGCCCCGGAACCCGACGGTCCGCCGGTTGGCGCGCCAGGCGCGAGCGGCGCGGCGGCGGCTGAAGGGGCGGGCGGGGCGGTGAGCACCGCGCCCGAGCGCACCATTCCGCCCGCCCGGCGCCTGATGACGACGTGGCGAGGCCGCGATGCCGGAGCCCGGGGCACGGCGCCGGGAAGCGGCGAAGTGGAGATGCCCGCTCCGGGGCCCTCGGCACCCCGCCGCCACAGCCGCCTCACCGCCCTCGACGGCCTCCGCCTGATCGCCGCCCTGATGGTCGCGCTTTACCACTACGGAGGCCGCGGCGGCGAGATCACCAAAGCGTGGGGCAGTTCCCCGCGCCACCAGTTCCCCCACCTCTCCACCGCCTTCGCCTACGGCTGCCTCGGCGTCCAGCTCTTCTTCGTCATCAGCGGCTTCGTGATCTGCATGAGCGGCTGGGGCCGCTCCCTCCGCTCCTTCACGGCCTCCCGCGCCGCCCGTCTCTATCCCGCCTACTGGGCGGCGATCCTGCTGGTCACCGCGGTGTTCGCGCTTCCGTTCGCGCGCCACTACGGCTCGGTCTCCGTCAGCGACATCCTGGTCAACCTGACGATGCTGCAACAGCCCGTCGGCGCCGAGCGGGTCCTCGGCGTGTGCTGGACGCTGTGGGTAGAGGTGCGCTTCTACGCCCTCTTCGCGCTCTTCGTCGTCCTGCCGGGAGCGACCCGGCAGCGCGTGATCCTCTTCTGCGCGGTGTGGACGCTCGCCTCGGCGCTCACCACGGCCGCGCACGCCGAGGCGCTCAAAGTGCTGGTGATGCCGGAGGACTCGTCCTTCTTCATCGGCGGCATCGGCCTCTACCTCGTCCACCGGTACGGTCACTCGGCGACGGCCTGGGGGATCGTCGCGGTGAGCTTCCTGATCGGCCAGCACTACGCGGTGGCGGGCCTGTGGCACCCACCCGGGCCGCACCACTTCTCGTACCGCTCCCCCGTCGTCATCATCGGCGTGCTCGCCCTCGGGTACGCGGCGGTCGCGGTCGTGGCGGCCGGCGGGGCGCGGTGGCTCTCCTGGCGGTGGCTGACGGTGGCCGGGACGCTGACGTACCCCTTCTACCTGGTGCACGAGCATCTGGGGTGGGTCGTGGTGGAGGTGTTGCACCGGAGGCTGGGGGTGCCGTCGTATGGGGTGCTGGCGCTGACCGTGGGGCTGATGCTGGGCCTGGCCTGGGTGCTGCATGTGGGGGTGGAGCGGCGGCTGAACCCGCTGTTGCGCCGGGGGCTGGAGGTGTCCCCGCAGGAGGCGAGGGCGGAGAGGCGCTGACGGAGGCACCGCCCTACCGCCCCACGAGGCGCTGACGTACCGGCGCCGGTGGAAAGCCACCGAAGTCGCTTACGGGCGACGCTCAGCGCGCCTCCCCGCTCCGCTCCCGTGTCGCCTCGACCCCCGCGATGATCGCGGCCAGCCCCGCCTCGAACCCGGCGTCCGCGTCCCCGAAGAGGTCGGCTCCCGCCGCCGCGGCGAGCGGGAATTCCGCCAGGCGCTCGGCGCGTTCGGCCACGTCGATGCCCTTCATACCCCGCTCCGGATCGTCCGCCGCCGACTGTTCCTCGATGACGTAGCCGATCGTGAAGCAGTACGCGGTGTAGAACGCGCGGGCGGCGGCCCGAAGGGTGAATCCGGCCTCGACCAGCGACGCGAGGTACCGCTCCATCGGGACGGCGTACGAGGTGCCGACGAAGCGGGTGCCGCTGTAGACCTTCGCCCCGTCACGGTAGGAGAGCAGCTCCCGCCGCAGCGCCCGGTGGCTGTCGGCCAGCGTCTCCTGCCACGTCGCCTTCGCGAAGCCGCCCTCCGCCTCCTGCCGGACGGTCATCCGGCGCAGGATCTCGGTGGCCATGGCGTCCAGCAGGTCCTGCTTGTTCTTGAAGTGCCAGTAGAGGGCGGGCGCCTGGACGTCGAGCTCCTTGCCGATGCGCCGCAGGGTCAGCCCCTCCAGCCCCACGTCGTTCAGCAGCTCCAGTGCGGTGCTCACCACTTGGTCACGGTCCAGTCGAATTGCCACCTTGACAGCTTAACGCCGTTCAGCACATCCTTAACCGCGTTAAATTGAACGTCGTTAAGGGGGGACCCTGTGTCCACTGCACCCATCACGCCCGCTCCGTCCGGCGCACCCGCCGCCCACGGCCCCGGCGCCACGGGGAACACGGAAGTACTGATCGTCGGCGCCGGCCCGTCCGGCCTCGTCCTGGCCTGCGTCCTCGCCGGCCAGGGAGTCCCGTTCCGGCTGGTCGACGCGGCGGAGCAGGGGTTCATCGGGTCGCGCGGGAAGGGGATCCAGCCGCGGACGCTGGAGCACTTCGCGGCGCTCGGCATCGTCGACCGCGTCATCGCGGCCGGTGGCCCGGCGCCGCTGGCGAGCAGCTGGCGCAACGGGGAAATGACCGAGGAATGGGACATGTTCACGCGCGTCGAGCCGACGCCCGACGCTCCCTACGGCCAGCCGCTGCTGCTGCCGCAGTGGCGCACCCAGGAGATCCTGCGGGAACGGCTCGCCGAGCTCGGCGGCACGGTCGAGTTCGGCACCCGGCTCACCGGACTGGACCAGGACGCGGACGGGGTCACCGCACACCTGGAGACCACGGACGGCACGACGTCCACCGCGCGCGTCCGCTGGCTCGTCGGCACGGACGGCGGACGCAGCACCGTACGCCGCCTGCTGGACATCCCGTTCACCGGCGAGACGGTCGATCCCACGCCGATGCTGGTCGCCGACGTCCACGTGCCGGACCTGCCGCGCACCCACTGGCACACCTGGCCGGACCACCCCGCCGGCCTGCTGGTCCTCTGCCCGCTGTACGCGACGGACGCCTTCCAGCTGATCGCCTCCTTCCCGGACGGCGAACCGGACCCGGCGCCCGAGGCCATCCGGGAGATGGTCGCGGAGCGGGCCGGACTGACGGTCGCGAAGGTGGACTGGGCCTCGGCCTGGCGCGCCCGGGCGGCCATGGCGGAACGGTTCCGCGAGGGCCGGGTGTTCCTCGCCGGGGACGCCGCCCACGTGCACTCCCCCGCCGGGGGCCAGGGGCTCAACACCAGCGTGCAGGACGCGTACAACCTGGGCTGGAAGCTGGGGCACGTGGTACGGCACGGGGCACCGGAGGCGCTCCTCGCCTCGTACGAGGCGGAGCGGCTGCCCGTCGCGGCGGGCGTGCTCGGCCTGAGCACCCGCATCCACCGGGACCCCGGCCGGAAGGGGCTGAAGCTGAGCGCACGCCGCGGCCGGGAGGCGCACCAGCTCGGCCTGCACTACCGGGACAGCCCCCTCAGCCGCGAGACGCGTACCGGCCTGGCCGAGGACGCGCCGCGCGCGGGCGACCGGGCGCCGGACGCGCCGTGCGCGACGGACTCCGGCGCGCCGGTCCGGCTCTTCGACCTGTTCGGCCCCGAGCACTTCACCCTGGTGGCCGTGGGGCCCGCGGCGGAGAAGGACGTGCCGGCGGACGTGGCCGGTCCCCTGGTGCGGGTCGCCCGCCTGACCGACGTGGACGGGCACCTGGCGCGGGCGTACGGGGAGGGGCTGTTCCTGATCCGGCCGGACGGTTACATCGGGCTGGCCACGGACGACGCCGCGGAGGTGCGGGCGTACCTGGCGGAGATGGTCGGGGGCCTGTCCCGCGCCTAGACCTGAAGGCCGGCGCGGGCGCGGTCCGGATCCTGGTCCTTAACCAGGACCCGGGCCCGGACCCGGACTTGGATCTAAATCACCAGTGACAACAGCATCACGAAGCCCAGCCCCACCACCGAGATGATCGTCTCCATCACCGACCAGGTCTTGAGCGTCTGGCCGACCTCCAGGCCGAAGTACTCCTTCACCATCCAGAAGCCCGCGTCGTTCACATGGCTGAAGAAGACCGAGCCGGCGCCGACGGACAGGACGAGGAGGGCGGTGTGGGTGGTGCTCATGTCGGCCGCGAGCGGGGCCACCAGGCCGGCGGCCGAGATGGTGGCCACGGTCGCGGAACCGGTCGCGAGCCGGATGCCGACCGCGATCAGCCAGGCCAGGAGCAGGGCGGAGACGGACCAGTCCTTGGAGAAGTCCAGGATCATCCGGCCGACGCCGACGTCGATCAGCGTCTGCTTGAACCCGCCGCCCGCGCCGACGATCAGCAGGATGCCGGCGATCGGAGCGAGGGACTTCTCGACGGTCGAGGCCAGCCGGTCGCGGCCGAAGCCGGCGGCCCGGCCGAGGGTCACCATGCCGACGAGGACGGCCGCGAGCAGCGCGATCAGCGGCGAGCCGATGACGTCCGCGACCCGCTGGACGTGCTGCTTCGGATCGTCCACGACGACGTCCACGAGCGCCTTCACCAGCATCAGCACCACCGGCAGCAGGACGGTGGCCACGGTGACGCCGAAGCCCGGGCGGCGCTCCAGGTCCTCGGACGGACGCTGGGGCATCAGCTTCTCGGGCGGTGCGACGTCCACCCAGCGGGCGGCGAGGCGCGAGAACAGCGGGCCGGCGATCACCGCGGTCGGCACGGCGATCAGCACGCCGAGCGCGAGGGTCACCCCGAGGTCGGCCCCGATCGCGTCGATCGCGGCCAGCGGCCCGGGGTGCGGCGGGACCATGCCGTGCATCACGGAGAGACCGGCCAGAGCCGGAATGCCGATGCGCATCAGGGAGAACCCGCCGCGCTTGGCCACCAGGAGCACCACGGGGATCAGCAGCACGATCCCCACCTCGAAGAACAGCGGCAGCCCGATGACGCCGGCGATGAGGACGACGGCCCAGGGCATCGAGCGGGTGCCGGCCTTGGCCAGGATCGTGTCCACGATCTGGTCGGCGCCGCCCGAGTCGGCCAGCAGCTTGCCGAGTATCGCGCCGAGGGCGATGAGGACGCCGACCCCGGCGACCGTGGAGCCCAGACCGGCGCTGAAGCTGGCGATGACCTTGTCCAACGGCGCTCCGGCGGCGGCGCCGAGCGCCAGCGAACCGATGGTCAGCGCCAGGAAGGCGTGCAGTCTGAGGCGGGTGATGAGAAGGACGATGACGGCGATGCCGGCGAGTACGGCGATGCCCAGCTGTGCGTGACCCGCCGAGGTGATCGGTTCGGCGGGGGCCGCGGCCAGCATCTCGACGCTGAGAGTGCTCACGGGGCTTCCTTGGTGTGTGGGGCGCGGCGGGGCCGCGGGGTGGGGGCCTGGAACGGCCGTTCCGCCCCGTTCCGACGCCGGGGCGCCGGTCGGGCGGGAGAGGTACCGGTCGGACGGGGCACCGGTCGGACGCGATTCCGACTGGGGTGCGTCGACGGTCGGTCGGACACGTGGCCGGCCGAGGCCGGATGCCGACGGAGCGGGCGCCGGCCGGACGGGGACCGCGGGTCCGGGGTCGCGACCGCGGGCCGCCGTGCGCCGGCGGCCGGGTCACCACCGTCCGGAATCGCGAACGACCGGGCGGGTCAGACGCGGCGCAGGGCGGCGGTGGCCCGTTCCGCGATGACGGCCGCGGCGGGGGCGACGTCCACGGCGACACCGGCCTCGTCGGCACCGAGCGGTTCCAGCGTCGTGAACTGCGAGTCCAGCAGCCGGCTGGTCATGAAGTGCCCCTTGCGGGCGGCCATCCGGCCGGCGATCAGCTCACGGTCACCGGTGAGGTGCAGGAACACGACGCCCGGCGCGGCGGCCCGGAGCCGGTCGCGGTAGGCGCGCTTGAGCGCGGAGCAGCTGACCACCCCGCCGCGGCCCGCCCGGCCGCGTGCCCAGGCGCCGATCGCGTCGAGCCAGGGGGCCCGGTCGGCGTCGTCCAGCGGGACGCCGGAGGACATCTTGGCGATGTTCGCGGGCGGGTGGAAGTCGTCGCCTTCGGCGTAGGGAACGCCCAGGGCGTCCGCCACGAGGGGGCCGACGGTGGTCTTGCCGGTACCGGCGACGCCCATCACGACGACGACCCGGGAGGCCGCCGGGGGCGTGGACGAGCCGGGGTCCCCGTCGCCGGGGGTGGCTCCGCTGTCGGCGGTAGTCATGTGCACCTCACTGTCTCCGGCGTCATCCTCGGCGCCGGTTGCCGCTCCACTGAACCTGATGAAGTACGACGTATCAAGCCACTGTGACCCAAACGTCATACTTAATCGCGCTCGCCATGGACACGTAGGCTGATCTCATGGCCAACCATGGGCAGGGACCGCACGCTCGGGTGCTGGAGTCCCTGGGACCCGAGATCACGGCGGGCGCATACCCACCGGGGAGCGTGCTGCGCACGGACGAGCTGGAGGAACGCTTCGGGGTCTCGCGCACCGTCGTCCGTGAGGTGATACGCGTCCTGGAGTCCATGCACCTGGTCAGCTCACGGCGGCGGGTCGGCGTGACGGTACTGCCGTCCGAGGAGTGGAACGTCTACGACCCGCAGGTCATCCGCTGGCGGCTGGCCGGGCCGGACCGCCCTCGCCAACTGCGGTCGCTGACCGTGCTCCGGTCGGCGGTGGAGCCCGTCGCGGCGGGCCTCGCCGCGCGTCTGGCCACGCCGGAGCAGTGCGCCGAACTCACCGAGCACGCGCTCGGAATGGTCGCCACCTCACGGGGCCAGCAACTGGAGGCCTATCTGCTGCACGACATCGCGTTCCACCGCGTCGTCCTGCGCGCCTCGGGCAACGAGATGTTCGCCCGCCTCGGCGACGTCGTCGCCGAGGTGCTCACCGGCCGGACCCGGCATCAGGTGATGTTCACCGACCCGGACCCGGCCGCGGTCACCCTCCACGTCCAAGTGGCGGAGGCGGTCCGCTTGCACGACGCGGAGCGCGCGGAGGCCCTGACCCGGGAGATCGCCACGGGCGCGATGGCCGAGCTGGACATCCTGGCTCCCTGATCTGCTACCCCCCTGATCCGCTACCCCCCTGGTTCGCTGACCCGTTGACCGCTGGGACAGCCGGCGGTCTGCCCTTCGGACGCGCCACCGCGCCGCCCCGTCACACGGGCAACGGTCCGGCCGAAGAACCGGAGGAGTGAGCGCGTGGGCCGCACCAGGGCTAGCAGCAGCCCGGCGATGGGCAGGGCGAGCAGCACGATCTGCAGACAGGCCGAGGTCATGCCGAGGATCTGGTGCCCGGACGCGCCCGCGTTCTCCAGCAGCCACTGGGCCTTGCGCCAGTCGGCGGCGAGGAGTTGGGGCAGGTTGTACAGGAGGATGCCGATCTGGAGCAGGAGCACCGGGATCAGGCACAGCACCCAGAACGCGACCACGATCTGAGGCCATCGCTTGAGGGCGCGGAGCCGCTCGTCCGCCGGGCGCCGGAGCAGCACGCGCTTGAGGATGGGCCCGATGTAGGAGAAGAGGTCGGGGATGCCGACGAGGTCGGCCACGATGTAGTAGCCGTCGAACCGCAGGGTGGGCAGCAGCTGTTGGATGATCTCCAGGTTGACGGCGACGACCGCGACCAGGAGGGGCTGGAAGCCGGTGGCGCCGTACAGCGCCAGCAGGCCGAGGACGAACAGCGCGTTGAAGTAGACCCCGCCCAGGTCGGCCCGGATGCGCCCGGCCCTGCCGAGCCGGTAGGAGTTGGTGATGTCGGTGTAGAAGGCGGGCCAGACGAGGTAGATGCCGCAGCCCATGGCACCGGGCCGGACGCCTCCGTAACGGCAGGCGGCGCCGTGGCCCCATTCGTGGAAGACGCACGAGGCGATGGCCAGGAAGACCACGAGGAGCACACTGCCCGGGGCGGTGAGCACCGCCTGCAAGGCGATCCCGGTCTCCTGGGTCGTCCACAGCCACGCCTCGCCGATCACGAAGAGGCAGACCGCGACGTACACCAGGAACGGGTGGAAGAGCCACGCGAAGAGGCCGGAGACGAACCAGGTGACGCGCTCGGGCACCACCGCGAGCCGGAACCGGAAGGAGAGGAAGGGATCGGTCCGGCGGGCCGGCGGCGGCGGGGAGCCGTCGCTGTAGGTGGTCAGGGCGAGGGGGGCGAGCTTCTCGTCGATGAGGTACGCGACGTGTTCGGCGGTGAACCGGCGTCCGGTCTCCCGGCTCAGCTCGTCGGCCACCCGCGCCATGAGGGTCTCCCCGCGTGCGGCGCCCCCGGGCGATTCGTGCGAGGCGTCGTGGGTCCCGCGGCCGTGTGAGGCCTTGAGACGCGTGCCGCCGTCCGCCCGCGGTTCCTCGCGGTGTGCGGCACGTCCGTCGTCGCGCCCGTCGCCGCCTCCGTCACCGCCCCCGTCGCCGCCTCCGTCGCCGAGCCGGTCGTCCAGCGCCCGTACGACGCGATACAGCAGGGTGGGCAGCCGGACCAGTTGTCCGTCGGGGCGGCAGACCAGTTGCGGCGGGTCACGGTACCCGGACCCCTCGAACTCGCCCACGAGCTCGATGCCGGGCACCAGCCGGGGCTCCCCGGCCGGCCGCTCGGCCGGCGGCTCGGCTGGCATCGGCCGTCGCCCCGGCGAGGCTCCCGCTCGGCCGGCGCCCGGGACGAAGGGCAGGGTCATGATGCTCCCGGAAGGTGCGGACTGTCGGATCCGTTGGTGTGGGGACTGGTCGGACGCCATGACCTCATGCGGACGTACGGCACCCGCGCGCGGAGACGGACTCCCGTTCCCGGCACAGCGGGGGAAGGCCGAGGAGCCGGCCTTCCCCCGCCGGGCGAGTGCGGCGTTCCGCTACCGGGTCGGCGCCCCGCGGCGGATCAGTGGCTGGAGATGGCCGCGGGCGTGCAGGTCATGCCGCTCGTGGTGTTCTGGGACGGGAGCCCGAGCGAACCGAGCAGGCCCGCGGTCTGCGGCCGGTCGTAGGACTGGCAGGACGACAGGACCGTCGTGCCGTGGTCGCTCGGGGCGGGGGCGAAGACGCCACCGCCGCTGGCCGCGCTCGACGAGCTGCCGGCGGCGCTGCCGGCGCCGCCGTCACCCGGACCGAACGGGACGGCCATGATTCCCATCACCGTGCGCTCGGGCAGTACTTCGCCCGAGACCCCGGCGAGCTCTTCGAAGCTGATGAGGTTGTCCATTCCATTCCCTTTCTCTGGACGTGCTGCGTGCTGGGTGCCCTGGGACGTACTGGAGGCCCGGGAATGCCCTGGTTGCCGCACTCACCTGGCTTCCGCGCCCGGCCGCCGGACCGGCGGGACCGGGCACTCCACCCCCGGGCGGACTGCCGCCGGGGATGAGTCCTTCGGTTTCTCTGGTGGACGCGGCGATGGCGGGCCATACCGCGGAAGCGGGACACGTCGGACCGCCGCACCACCGCGTACGGCGGCGGCGCCGGCGAGGAGGAGAGGGCTTCGGTCGGTCGTGGTGGTTGACGCGGACGTCGCGCCGCGAGGTCGTGCGCCGTTGGTGCTCAGCGTCTCCGCGCGGTCAGCGGATGCGGTCGGCGGGTGTGGTCGGCTGTATGGTCCGCGGTCAGTGCGTGGTGATGCCCGCGGGGATGCAGGTGACCGTGTGTCCCGGGGTGCTGGGAGCCAGTCCCAGTGCCGCCAGGAGGCCGGGGCTTCCCGCGTCCTGCCGGTACTGGCAGGCGTAGACGACAGTCGTCCCGTGCTCGGATCTGACCAGCGGGGGGAACAACGACGGGTCGCCGTTGACCGCCGCCAGGCTGGAAAGCACCGTGCGCGCCGGCAGCACCTCGCCGTGCAGCACGGCGAGTTCCTCGATGGTCACGGCGGTTCTCATCGTCATCCCCTCCCTCCGGACGGCGCCGTCCTGCCCCGGCGCCCACGGCTCGCCCGGTCTTGCGACCCGGCGCACCCGTGGACCGCCTTGGCCCCGCCATCCCGCAAGGAGGCTAGCGCCGGATACGCACCACGGGCACGGCATCCCTCGGCGTCTCACTCGGACGGGTTGCGTCTGGGGTGGGATTCGGAATCCACGGCATGTCAGGTGCAAAGCCGGGAAATAATGGCGACTTACGAGGAAAACACCTCACGTGCGGCGTTGTACCCAAAGAAGAAACCTTCCCCCATAGGGTTGTTCGCGGTCGACGCACGAGACCGCTCCCCTGAGGGCCGATCGCCCGTCCTACGCCACGGTCTCCCCCGCCTGCCACGCCATCGCGGGCCGGTGTTCGAACCACCGCACAAGACCCTCCAGTTGTGCCGCGAGGGAGAACAACAGCGGCTCGGCCCCCTCCGGCCCCATCAGCTGCGATCCGAGCGGCAGTCCGCCCTCCGTGAATCCGGCGGGTACGTTCACGGCGGGCCACCCCAGGACGTTCCACGGCCAGGCATACGGACACGACGTGATCATCAGCGAGTTGGTCTCACGCCCGGAGAGCCCGTCCAGCGCGCCGACGGGCAGCGGCGGCGCCGCCGTGGTCGGTGTGAGCAGCGCGTCGTAGCGGCCGAACAGCGCGCTCATCCTGTTGCGCAGCGGACCTTCCGCCGCGCGCGCCGCACGCAACACGGCACCCCCGAGCACCAGCCCGCCGCGCGCGTTGAGGTGGGTCCGCCCGTCGAGCGACCGCCGCTCGGGCACCCGGCCCACCCACTCGCGCACTCCGGACATGGAACGCGGTACGAACGTGAGGCCCACCGGACCGAACCGCGGCTCCTCGGGCACGACTTCATGTCCCAGTTCCTCCAGCCGCTCGGCCGTCCGCAGGGTCGCGGCCCGCACCCGGGAATCGAGCCGGTGCCGTACCGCCGCGTAGGCCGGCCGCAGCGACAACGCGATCCGCAGCCGTCGCGGGGGCCGCGCCAGGGCGGCGACGACGTCGACCGCCGCGGGCCGGTGCAGATCGCCGGCGTGCGAGCCGCTCACCGCGGCCAGCAGCAACGCCGCGTCCGCGGTCGTGCGCGCCAGCACCCCGCCGCAGGTCAGCCCGCGGAACGCCTCGCGCTCCGGCCACGCGGAGATCCGTCCCCGCTGCGGTTTGACGCCCACCAGGTGGGTCCAGGCGGCCGGGATGCGCACGGAACCGGCACCGTCGGAACCGAGGGCCGCGGGCACGATCCCGGCGGCGACGGCCGCCGCCGAGCCGCCGGACGAACCGCCGGGCGAGTATGCCGTGTTCCACGGGTTCCGTGTCACTCCGAACGCCGGCCCCTCGGTCACCGGCCACTGGCCCAGCTCGGGCGTGTTGGTCTTTCCGACGATCACCGCACCCGCGGCGCGGAGCCGGCGCACGGCCTCGCTGTCGGCCCGCTTCACCGGGAAGTCGCCGGGGCAGCCGAAGGCGGTGGGCAGCCCGGCCACGTCCATGTCGTCCTTGACCGCGACGGGCACCCCCAGCAGCGCCCCTCGCTCCCCCGCCCGCAGCCGCCGGTCGGCCGCGTCGGCGTCCCGCAGGGCTCCCTCGTCCCGGACCCACCGGAAGGCGTTGAGTGTCCCTTGCGTCACGTCGATCCGGCGCAGGGCCTCCAGCGCCAACTCCCGTGCAGAAAGGCATCCTTGCGCCAGAGCCCGACCCAACTCCACGATCCCGTCCGCTTCACCACTCCCAGGTCCCATCGGCACGATCGCCTCCGCCTCTCCCGCCCGACCGCTTCACGGTAGACGCGCCGGACCGAGCGAGGCGAGCCCACGGAAGGGAGCGCGGGGGCACAACACCGGCAATTGGATGGGGATTTCGGCGACAACAATGGCAAGTACCGCACGCGCGAAGGCCAGATACCCGGCGCAAAATCGAACACTTCCCTGAGGGGGATCCCCTACCCAGGAACGGGGGGTATCCCCGATGTACGGGGCAGGTCACTTCGACAACCCTTGTCTCCATGACACATCGCGCCCGCTCGGGCCTCCTTCTCGCCTTGTCCGTCTCGGCCGTCGCCGCCACGCTCTCCGGTATCCCCGCGCACGCGGCCGGCCCCCCGGCTCCGGAACTGCGCTGGAGACCCTGCGCGCAGGACAACGGACCGGCCCGGCAGGAGTGCGCCGAGCTCTCCGTGCCGCTCGACTACCGCGACCCGGACGGGCCGCGGACCCGGCTGGGGGTGTCGCGGGTGCTGAGCGACCGGCCGGAGGCCCGGCGGGGCACTCTGATCGTCATTCCCGGCGGCCCCGGGGGTTCGGGCACCCAGCGGCTGACTCAAAAGGGGAAGGTGCTCCAGAAGGAGCTGGGCGGCGCCTACGACCTCGTCGCCCTGGACCCCAGAGGTGTCGGCGGGAGCGACCGCACGGGGTGCGGCCTCAGCGAGGAAGACCGGGATCTCGTCAACATCCGGCCGTGGCCGGGCAAGGGCGGTGACATCACGGACAACGTGCGCCGCGCCCGCCGCGTCGCCGACGCCTGCGCCGACAACGGCGGCCCGCTGCTGCGCAGCATGAGCACGGCCAACGAGGTGCGGGACATCGACAGCTTCCGTAAGGCACTGGGCGAGGAGAAGATCTCCGCTTTGGGATCGTCCTACGGCAGTTACGTCGCCGCGCAGTACGCGCAGAAGTACCCCGCCCACACCGACCGCTGGGTGCTGGACAGTATCGGCGACCCCGATCCGAAGCGGGTGGCGCGCGGCTGGTCGGCGAACCTGTCGCCGGCCATGGAGCTGCGGTTCCCCGACTTCGCCCGGTGGGCCGCCGACCCGGCTCGGGAGAAGGACGGCCCGGAGGGCGGTGGCGGGCTCCGCCTCGCCCCGCGTCCCGAGGACGTCCGGCCGATGGTCCTCGCCCTGGCGGACCGTCTCGACCGCCATCCGAAGCCGACCACCACGCCCGGCAAACCGCTCACCGGCAACCGGCTCCGGCAGGCACTACAGCTGGCGATGTACAGCGACAAGGCGTTCGCCGGGGCCGCGCTACTGGTCAAGGAAGCCGGGGACCCTGAGGCGACGCCCGCTCTGCCGACCGCGCTGGCCGGCTCCCTGCCCGAGCACGAGGCGGCCGTGACCATGGCCACCATCTGCAACGACGTCCGGTGGTCCCGCTCCCTCCCGGAGACCGCCCGGGCCGTGGCGGCCGACCGGGCGCGCTACCCGCTCACCGCGGGCATGCCGGTCGGAGTCTTCCCGTGCGCCTTCTGGAAATGGGCCCCCGCCGACAAGCCCACCCGAATAACCTCCGACGGGCCGTCGAACATCCTGATGATCCAGAACTTGCGTGACCCGGCGACACCGCACTTCGGGGCGCTGAAGATGCGGGAGGCGCTGGGGCAGCGGGCGCGGATGGTCTCGGTGGACAGCGGCGGCCACGGCGTGTACCTGGGCGACGGGAACGCGTGCGGGGACCGGAAGGTCACCGACTTCCTGCTCACCGGGAAGCGTCCCGGCGAGGACGTGCTCTGCGCCCGCTAGCCGCACCGACGGCCCGCCGTCCGGTTCCTGATCAGAACAGTTGACCCTGTCCGTCCATCGGTGGCTCCTCCGGATCGAACAGCCGCGGCTCCGTGGCCAGGAGGGGCGCCGAGCGGCGCGAGCCGGGGCAGGAGACCAGTTCGTAGGAGACCCGCCGGCCGGGCGGGTCGTGGCGGGCGTAGCGGCCGCCCACGACGGCGATCTCGCGGGAGCAGACGGGGCAGGTGCGGCGGGGTGCGGACATCGGTCCAGTGTCGCAAATCCACCGGACGGGGAGGGAGCGGTCAGAAACTCTCGATGGGCACGTGGGAGCCCCAGACCTCGCGGAGCGCCCCGCACACCTCTCCCACGGTGGCGCGGGCGCGCAGCGCCTCCTTCATCGGGGGCAGGACGTTATCGGACGCCCGGGACGCCTTCGCGCGCAACCGCGCGAGGGCGTCATCCACCGCCCGCCGGTCGCGGGTGGCGCGCAGGGCGGCGAGGCGTTCGCACTGCCGGGCCTCGATGGCGGGGTCGACGCGGAGGGGTTCGTACGGCTCCTCCTCGTCGAGCCGGAAGCGGTTGACGCCGACGACCACGCGGTCGCCGTCGTCCGTCTCCCGGGCGATGCGGTAGGCGTTGCGTTCGATCTCGGACTTCTGGAAGCCGCGCTCGATGGCGGGCACCGCGCCGCCCATGTCGTCGATCCGGGCCATGAGGTCGAGGGCGGCGCGTTCCAGGTCGTCGGTGAGGGATTCGACGGCGTAGGAGCCGGCGAACGGATCGACCGTGGCGGTCACGTCCGTCTCGTGGGCGAGGACCTGCTGGGTGCGCAGGGCGAGGCGGGCGGCCTTGTCGGTGGGGAGGGCGATGGCCTCGTCATAGGAGTTGGTGTGCAGGGACTGGGTGCCGCCGAGCACGGCCGCGAGGGCCTGGACGGTCACCCGCACCAGGTTCACCTCCGGCTGCTGGGCGGTCAGTTGGACTCCGGCGGTCTGGGTGTGGAACCGCAGCATCCGCGACCGGGGATTGCGGGCGCCGAACCGGTCGCGCATCACAGCGGCCCAGATCCGGCGGGCAGCGCGGAACTTGGCGATCTCTTCGAGGAAGGCGGTCCGGGCGACGAAGAAGAAGGAGAGCCGGGGGGCGAAGTCGTCGACGTCCATACCGGCGGCGACGGCGGTCCGGACGTACTCGATGCCGTTCGTCAGCGTGAAGGCGATCTCCTGCGCGGGTGAGGCGCCGGCCTCGGCCATGTGGTAGCCGGAGATGGAGATGGTGTTCCACCGGGGCATCTCGGTGTTGCAGTAGCGGAAGATGTCGGAGGTGAGACGGAGTGTGGGGCCGGGCGGGAAGATGTAGGTACCCCGGGCGATGTACTCCTTCAGGACGTCGTTCTGGACGGTACCGGTCAAGCGGTCCGCGGGAACGCACTGTTCCTCGGCCACGATCTGGTACATGAGCAGCAGGAGGGCGGCCGGGGCGTTGATGGTCATGGAGGTGGAGACCCGGTCCAGGGGAATGCCGTCGAAGAGGGCGCGCATGTCCTCGACGGAGTCCACGGCGACGCCGACCTTGCCGACCTCGCCCCGGGCCTCGGGGGCGTCGGAGTCGTGGCCCATCTGCGTGGGCAGGTCGAAGGCGACGGAAAGGCCGTGGCCACCGTGGGCGATCAACTGCCGGTAGCGGGCATTGGACTCGGCCGCCGTGCCGAACCCCGCGTACTGCCGCATGGTCCAGGGCCGCCCGGTGTACATCGTGGGGTGGATGCCACGGGTGTAGGGATACGCGCCGGGTTCGCCGAGCCGGGTGGCGGGGTCCCAGCTTTCCAGGGCCTCGGGCCCGTAGACGGGCCGGAGGCTCAGGCCCGATTCGGTGGTCCGGGTGGTTTCCGGCTCCTGTGCCATGGGCTGACGCCTCCCGCCGACCGCGTTCCGAGGAACCGGACTGTAGCGACGGCCGGACGGCACTGTCAGGGGACGCGCAGGCCACACCGGAAGGGACACCCGACGGGGCGGGCGCATGGAGGGGAGG
>NZ_JBPQTX010000114.1:0-20179 GCF_051386555.1 Streptomyces sp. URMC 126 | reverse complement strand
GGAAGCTAAGCCTTTCAGCGCCGATGGTACTGCATGGGGGACCGTGTGGGAGAGTAGGACGCCGCCGAACTAAATTTAAGAAAAGCTCCAGTGTTTGAACCTCGGTTCAGGCACTGGAGCTTTTCTGTTTTCCCGGAGAGGTACGGGGCTTCATGCCGGGTTAACGTCCTGCCGCCACCCTCTGCGGGTATGGGCACAGAGACGGGTACAGCAAACCTGCTGGCAGCGGCCGGCGTCGGCTTCGGTGACGAGGTCATCGTCTCCGCGTACGGGACCACCGAAGCCGCCGAGGCCGTACGAGCCGTCGGAGCGAGGCCGGTGTTCGCGGACATCGACCCCGCTACCTACTGCCTCGCGCCGGCCTCCGTCGCCGAGGCGATCACGGAACGGACCGCCGCCATCGTCCCCACCGACCTCTTCGGCCACCCCGCCGATCTGACGGCCCTTCAAGCCCTCGCCGGCACGCGCCCCTTGCCCGTCATCCCGCACCGCGACCGGCGGCCCGATGGATCCGCCGAATCCGTCGAACCCGCGGAAGCGCTCCAGCGGCACCGGTCGAACGCCGCCTACCTGGACGGCAGGCTGACCGGCGTCCTCACCCCCCGTACCGCGCCCGGCGTCGAGCACCGCTACCACGCCTACGTCGTCCGCGTCCCGGGCAATGGACGTCCCGACCGCGACGCCTTCGCCCGGGCCCTGCGGGCGCGCGGTGTGCGGTGCTCCGTGCCCGTCACCACGCCCGTGCACCGGACGCCGGCGTACGCGCCGGACGGCTACGGGCCGGACGTGCGTCTTCCCGAAACCGAGCGGGCCGCGGAGCAGTGCCTGGCCCTGCCCGTCGACGCCGGGATGACGCGCCGCGAATTGCGCCAAGTCGTCTCCGCCTGCAACGCGTTGGGCGGGCTGCTGCCCTACGTCGCCGCCGCCTAGCCGGCGGACCGGCGCCGCGGCGGGCGGGGGAGCGGGGGTCGGCGGCCGGGATGGTCAAAAGTACGTCCGAACATCCGGTATGCTTTATCTCGTTGCCGGCCCCAATAGCTCAGTCGGCAGAGCGTCTCCATGGTAAGGAGAAGGTCAACGGTTCGATTCCGTTTTGGGGCTCCATAAGAAAAGGCCCCCGCCAATCGGCGGGGGCCTTTTTCGTACCCCTCCCGGGCCCCGGCCGTTCAGTCGGCCGGCCGCTCCGGCAGCCGCATGGCCAGGATCGCCATGTCGTCCGACGGCGGCTCGGCCGCGAAGCGCTCCACCGCGCGGAGGACGCGCGCCGACACCGCGCCGGCGTTCAGACCCGTACACGTCGTGAGGACGTCGGCGAGGCCGTCGTCGCCCAGCATCCGGGAGCCCTCGCGGCGCTCGGTGACGCCGTCCGTGACGCACAGCAGGACGTCGCCCGGGTCCAGGGTGACCGACTGCTCGTACAGCTCCAGGTCGTCCATGACGCCCAGCAGCGGCTGCGGGTCGGCCGCCGCCTCCACCGTGCCGTCCGGGCGCAGCCGCAGCGGGAGCGGGTGGCCGGCGCAGACGACCTTGAGGAGGGCGCTGCCGTCCTCCTGCGGCCACAGCTCGCCGTAGAGCAGGGTGAGGAACCGGCTGCGGGCGCCCTCGTCCAGGATCGCCGCGTTGAGCCGCTCCAGGACCGCCGGGCCGCCGAAGCCCTCCCGGGCCAGCAGGCGCAGGGCGTGCCGGGCCAGGCCGGTGACGGCGGCGGCCTCGGGACCGGTGCCGCAGACGTCGCCGATGGCGAAGCCGTACGCGCCGTCGCGGATCGGGAAGAGGTCGTAGAAGTCGCCGCCGACCTCGTTGCCCTCGCCCGCCGCGCGGTAGATGACGTCGACCTCGACGCCCGGTACGTCCGGCAGGCCCGGGGGGAGGAGGCTGCGCTGGAGGCTCTGGCTGATGGCCGTGCGCTCGCTGTAGAGGCGGGCGTTGTCGAGGGCCAGGGCGGCCCGGCGGGAGAGGTCCTCGGCGAGCTCGACGATCTCCTGGCGGAAGTGGTCGTCGGTCGGCTTGCCGAGGGTGAGCATGCCGATCACGCGGTTGCGGGCCACGAGGGGCAGGACGACCGTCTCGCCGCCGACGGCCGCCGCCGTGGTGAGCGAGACACCGGGGGCGGGTGAGGACTCGGGGACGTCGGTGAGGCTCACGCTCCGCAGCGAGCTGCGCAGCGCCTCGGAGTGCGCGGCCCGGGCCGGGGCCGTCCAGATGCGGGCGCCCGGCGTGGGGACGGGGTCCGGCGGGGCGACCTTGGCCAGCAGGGCCTTGAGGCCGTCGATCAGGTCCTCGTCCTCATGCAGGACGTAGGAGAGCTCCGGCTCGGAGGACTGGTCGGCGATGGTGTAGACGGCGCACCAGGTGGCGAGGGTGGGGACGGTCATCTGGGCCATCAGGGCCAGCGTCTGGTCCCGGTCCAGGGTGCCGGCCAGCAGGTCGGAGGCCTCGACGAGGAAGGAGAGGGAGCCGCGGCGCAGCCGTTCCAGCTCGCCGAGGCGGGCGGACTCGACGGCGAGGGCGATGCGGTCGGCGGCGAACTGGAGGCGCAGCGCCTCCTCGTTGCCGTACCGGTGCGGGGCCTCGGCGGCGACGCCGAGGGAGCCGGTGAGGCGGCCCTCGACCTTGAGCGGGACGGTGACGACCGAGCGCAGGCCGGTGTCGGTGAGCAGGGGGACGGCGCCGGGGACGGCGTTGAGGTCGTCGTGGACGGAGGGGAGGCGGGCGGAGCCGTAGCGGCCGGTGCCGGCCTCGACCGGGACGCGGGCGAAGCGCTGCCGGGCGGAGGGCAGGCCGGTGGAGGCGCGGACTTCCAGCTCGGTCTCGTCGTCGGTGGCGAGGAGGAGGTAGGCGGCGTCGCCGTCGAGCATGTCGCGGGCGCGTTCGACGGTGCGCTGGAGCAGGCCGTCGAGGTCGTCGGGGGCGGGGGAGCCGATGAAGACCTCGAAGGGGTCGGCGGCGGTGCCGCGGTCCGTCGAGGCGTCGGCGCCGGAGGAGCGCGGCGGGCTGGCCAGGACGGCCCGCTCCTCGTCGCGGACCAGCAGGCAGACCGTCGAGGGCGCGCCCTCGTTGTCGCGGACGCGCAGGTGGGAGGCGTAGACGGGGATGACGCGGCCGTCGGCGCCCCTTATCCCGTACGAGCCCTCCCAGCGGGAGAGGCGGAGGGCTTCCGCGATGCCGGTGGAGGTGCCGGGGGTGTGGGGCCAGGCGGCGAGGTCGGCGAGGGGCTTGCCGGTGACCTGGTCGGCGGTGTAGCCGAAGAGGTGCGCGGCGTCGTCGTTCCAGGCGCTGATGCCGCCGGTGCCGTCGATCTGGATGACCGCGACGCGCACCCGGGGGTCGGCGACCGGCAGGGACTCGACGGGTAGGGCCGGGCCCGCCGAGCGGGTGCCGGCCGGCCGGTCGTCGAGGTCGAGGCGGAACCAGACCTTCTTCTGTGTGGCGCCGTATTCGACGCCCCAGCAGGCGGCGAGGGCGGTGCAGAGCATCAGCCCCCGGCCGCCCTCGCGGTCCACTCCGCCGAACTGGCGGGTGGGCGTCTGGAGCGGAAGTTCACGTTCGGGGTAACGGTCGCTGACCTCGATACGGACGCCCGCGTCCGTCCGGACACAGAGGACGTCGGCGGACGTGCCGGCGTGCACGACGGCGTTGGTGACCAGCTCGCTGGTGAGCACCACGGCGTCGTCGATGATGTCGGGGAATCCCCACCCCTGGAGGGTGTCCCGGACGAAGGCCCGGGCAGCGGCTACCGAACGCCCGACCGGCTCGAAGGTGGCGGCTGCCCGCGCGGTGATCACAGCACTCCCCATTGGCCTCTCATCGCTCCCCCGAGTCCTGTGCCCGATTCCCATGACGACGATTCGTCCGCCAGGCTAAACCGTCGGCAGCGGCGATGGGGAACGATGGGGGAACCGCGGGGAACGCGACGGCGGAATCCCGAAGGGAATGCGGGAGCCGGAACCGTACGCGCTTTCCCCTGGGAATGGGGGGAGCGAGGGGGCCGGGAAGCGTCCGGGGGCGGTGTGGTCTGCGGAGACGGCTTCTGGGTAGGGGGTGTGGAGGAAGAGGAAAGTGCCGCCGGGATGTGCGGGTTCCGTCGAAGCTCCGGTACGGCCAGGGTCAGGTTTTCCTGTTCATCTTTAACGAGCTGTCCCGTCACCTGGTTACGCTCTGACGGGCAGCCGCCCCGGTGCGCCTCAGTGAAACACTGGGAAAGCTGGAAGCGAAAACCCCTACGAGGATCAGCGACCCTGCGGGAGGGACACGGTGGAGTCTGGCGGAGCGACGCGGGGCACGAGCACGCGCGCGAAGGGCGGACGGTCCCGGCCCCAGGGGACGACGGAGGTGGACAGCGCCGCGCTGCACCGCCTGCTGGGGGCGCTGGAGGCGATGCGGGACGGGAACTTCCGCCGCCGTCTGACGATCTCCGGGGACGGGGTGATGTCCGAGATCGCGGCCGTCTTCAACGAGGTCGCGGACCGGAATCTGCAGCTCACGGGCGAGCTGGCGCGGGTGCGCCGGGTCGTCGGGCGGGAGGGCAAGCTCACCGAGCGGCTGGAGGTCGGCTCCTGCGAGGGGGCCTGGGCCGCGGCGATCGACGCCTCCAACGCGCTGGTCGACGACCTGGTGCGGCCGGTGTCGGAGGTCGGGCGGGTGCTGTCGGCGGTGGCCGAGGGCGACCTGGACCAGCGGATGGACCTGCGGTCGCACGGCGCCGACGGCTCGGCGCACCCGCTGCGCGGCGAGTTCCTCAAGGTGGGGCGGACGGTCAACGGGCTGGTGGACCAGCTCTCCGCGTTCACCGACGAGGTGACGCGGGTGGCCAGCGAGGTCGGCACCGAGGGCAAGCTCGGCGGGCAGGCGCGGGTGCGCGGGATGTCGGGTTCGTGGAAGGACCTCACGGACTCCGTCAACACCATGGCGTCCCGGCTGACCGCTCAGGTGCGTGACATCGCGCTGGTGACGACGGCGGTCGCGAAGGGCGATCTGTCCCGGAAGGTCACGGTGCACGTGGCCGGGGAGATGCTGGAGCTGAAGAACACCGTCAACACGATGGTGGACCAGCTGTCGTCCTTCGCCTCGGAGGTCACGCGCGTGGCCCGGGAGGTGGGCACGGAGGGCGAGCTCGGCGGCCAGGCGCAGGTGCCGGGTGTCGCGGGGGTCTGGAAGGACCTCACCGACTCGGTCAACCTGATGGCCGGGAACCTCACCGCCCAGGTGCGCGGCATCGCGCAGGTCACCACCGCGGTCGCCAACGGCGATCTGTCGCAGAAGGTGACGGTGAGCGCGCGCGGCGAGATCGCGCAGCTCGCCGAGACCATCAACCAGATGACGGAGACGCTGCGCACGTTCGCCGACGAGGTGACGCGCGTGGCGAGCGAGATCGGTGCCGAGGGGCTGCTGGGCGGCCAGGCGCAGGTGCCCGGCGCGGCCGGGACGTGGAAGGACCTCACCGACTCCGTCAACACGGCGTTCCGGAACCTCACCGGACAGGTGCGGGACATCGCGCAGGTGACGACGGCGGTCGCCAACGGCGATCTGGGCCAGAAGGTCACCGTCGACGTCTCCGGCGAGATGCTGGAGCTCAAGAACACCGTCAACTCGATGGTCGACCAGCTCCAGTCCTTCAGCGCCGAAGTGACGCGTGTGGCGCGGGAGATCGGTGTCGAGGGCGAGCTCGGTGGTCAGGCGCAGGTGCCGGGGGCGGCGGGGACGTGGAAGGACCTCACGGACTCCGTCAACACGGCGTTCCGGAACCTCACCGGACAGGTGCGCAATATCGCGCAGGTGACCACGGCGGTCGCCAACGGCGACCTCGGGCAGAAGGTCACCGTCGAAGTGTCCGGCGAGATGCTCCAGTTGAAGAACACCGTCAACACGATGGTGGATCAGCTGTCGTCGTTCGCGGACCAGGTGACCCGGATGGCGCGGGACGTGGGCACCGAGGGGCGGCTCGGCGGGCAGGCCCGGGTGGACGGCGTCAGCGGCACCTGGAAGGAGCTGACCGACTCCGTCAACTTCATGGCGGGCAACCTCACCTCCCAGGTGCGGCAGATCGCCCAGGTGACCACGGCCGTGGCGCGCGGCGACCTCTCCCAGAAGATCGACGTCGACGCGCGCGGCGAGATCCTGGAGCTCAAGAACACCATCAACACCATGGTCGACCAGCTCTCGGCCTTCGCCGACCAGGTCACGCGGGTGGCCCGGGAGGTCGGTACGGAGGGCCGGCTGGGCGGGCAGGCGCAGGTGCCGGGCGTCGCGGGCGTCTGGCGGGACCTCACCGACTCCGTCAACGGCATGGCCGGCAACCTGACGGCGCAGGTGCGGAACATCGCCCAGGTCGCGACGGCGGTGGCGCGCGGCGACCTGTCGCAGAAGATCGACGTGGACGCGCGGGGCGAGATCCTGGAGCTGAAGAACACCCTCAACACGATGGTGGACCAGCTCTCCTCGTTCGCCGAGCAGGTGACGAGGGTGGCCCGGGAGGTCGGCACCGAGGGCATCCTGGGCGGCCAGGCCGAGGTGAAGGGGGTCTCGGGCACCTGGAAGGACCTCACCCAGTCCGTCAACTTCATGGCCAACAACCTGACGTCCCAGGTGCGGAACATCGCCGAGGTGACGACGGCGGTGGCCATGGGCGACCTCTCGAAGAAGATCACGGTCGATGCCAAGGGCGAGATCCTGGAGCTGGTCACGACCGTCAACACCATGGTCGACCAGCTGTCGGACTTCGCCGAGCAGGTGACCCGGGTGGCCCGCGAGGTGGGCACCGAGGGCCAGCTGGGCGGCCAGGCGCGGGTCCGGGACGTGACCGGCATCTGGAAGGACCTCACCGACAACGTCAACCTGATGGCCAACAACCTGACCAGTCAGGTGCGCAACATCTCCCAGGTGGCCGGCGCGGTCGCCAACGGCGATCTCACCAAGAAGATCACCGTGGAGGCGCGGGGCGAGGTCGCGCAGCTCGCCGACACCGTCAACACCATGGTGACCACGCTGTCGTCGTTCGCCGACGAGGTGACGCGGGTGGCGCGGGAGGTCGGTACGGAGGGCCGGCTGGGCGGCCAGGCGCGGGTGCCGGGCGTCAGCGGCACCTGGAAGGATCTCACCGAGTCGGTGAACTCGATGGCGTCGAACCTCACCGGCCAGGTGCGGAACATCGCGATGGTCACGACCGCCATCGCCCAGGGCGACCTCACCAAGAAGATCGACATCGACGCCCGGGGCGAGATCCTCCAGCTGAAGACGACCATCAACACGATGGTCGACCAGCTGTCGTCGTTCGCCGACCAGGTCACCCGGGTGGCCCGGGAAGTGGGCACGGAGGGGCAGCTGGGCGGTCAGGCGCGGGTGCGCGACGTGGACGGCACCTGGCGCGACCTCACCGAGTCCGTCAACGAGATGGCCGGCAACCTGACCCGGCAGGTCCGCGCGATCGCCAAGGTGGCCACGGCGGTGACCCGCGGCGACCTCAACATGCGGATCAACGTGGACGCGGCGGGCGAGATCCTGGAGCTCCAGGACAACATCAACACGATGATCGCCAACCTGCGCGAGACCACCCTGGCCAACAACGAACAGGACTGGCTCAAGGGCAACCTGGCCCGTATCTCCGGCCTGATGCAGGGCCGCCGGGACCTGGAGGACGTCGCGCAGCTCATCATGAGCGAGCTGACGCCCGTCGTGGACGCCCAGCACGGCGCCTTCTTCCTGGCGATGCCGGCCGCCGAGGGGGAGAGCGGCGAGGACGCGTACGAGCTGCGGATGCTCGGCTCGTACGGCTACTCCATGGGCTCGATGCCGACCTCCTTCCGGCCCGGCGAGTCGCTGATCGGCACGGCGGCCAAGGAGAAGCGCACGATCCTGGTGGAGAACGTGCCCTCCGGCTATCTGAAGATCGCCTCCGGGCTGGGGGAGGCACCGCCCGCGCACGTCATCGTGCTGCCGGTGCTGTTCGAGGGGCAGGTGCTCGGCGTCATCGAGCTGGCCTCGTTCCAGCGGTTCGCGCAGATCCAGAAGGACTTCCTCAGCCAGATCGCCGAGATGATCGGCACCAGCGTCAACACCATCAGCGTCAACACCAAGACGGAGATGCTGCTCAAGCAGTCGCAGGAGCTCACCGAGCAGTTGCGCGAGCGGTCGGCGGAGCTGGAGAACCGGCAGAAGGCGCTGGAGATCTCCAACGCCGAGCTGGAGGAGAAGTCCGAGCGGCTGGCCCGGCAGAACCGGGACATCGAGGTCAAGAACACCGAGATCGAGGAGGCCCGGCAGGTGCTGGAGGAGCGGGCCGAGCAGCTCGCGGTCTCCATGCGCTACAAGTCCGAGTTCCTCGCCAACATGTCGCACGAGCTGCGCACCCCGCTCAACTCGCTGCTGATCCTGGCCAAGCTGCTGGCGGACAACGCGGACGGCAACCTCTCGCCGAAGCAGGTGGAGTTCGCCGAGACGATCCACGGCGCCGGCTCCGACCTGCTCCAGCTGATCAACGACATCCTCGACCTGTCGAAGGTCGAGGCGGGCAAGATGGACGTCAGCCCGACCCGGATCGCCCTGGTGCAGCTCGTCGACTACGTGGAGGCCACCTTCCGGCCGCTGACGGCGGAGAAGGGGCTGGACTTCTCGGTCCGGGTCTCGCCCGAGCTCCCGGCCACCCTGCACACCGACGAGCAGCGCCTGCTCCAAGTGCTGCGCAACCTGCTGTCGAACGCGGTCAAGTTCACCGACACCGGAGCCGTCGAGCTGGTCATCAGGCCGGCCGGCGCGGACGTGCCCGACTCGATCCGGGAGCAGTTGCTGGAGGCGGGGGCGCTGCGCGACCCGGACGGCGAGCTGATCGCCTTCTCGGTGACGGACACCGGCATCGGCATCGCGGCCAGCAAGATGCGCGTCATCTTCGAGGCGTTCAAGCAGGCCGACGGCACGACCAGCCGCAAGTACGGCGGCACCGGGCTCGGCCTGTCGATCAGCCGGGAGATCGCCCGGCTGCTGGGCGGCGAGATCCACGCGGCGAGCGAGCCGGGCCGGGGGTCCACCTTCACCCTCTACCTGCCGCTCGACGCCGCCGAGCCGGCGGCCGAGGGCTTCCCGCAGCTCACCGGCGGGGAGAGCACCGAGCAGCGGGCGCTGCCGCCGGGCGGCGGGCAGGCCGCGCGGGCGCACGGCGACGAGCCGCCGGCGCGCGGAGCGGCCGGGCTGTTCCTGCGCCGCCGCCGGGCCGCGCAGGCGGCCGCGGGCCGGACGGCCGCCGGCCGCGAGGCCGGGCCCGCCGGGGCGCAGGCGCCGTCCGGGCCCGACGCGGCGGGCGGTGTGGGCGCGCAGCGGCAGCCGGTGGCGCCCGCGCCGCACGAGGAGTGGGCCGACGAGGGGCGGACTGGGGAGACCCCCGGGTTCACCGGTTCGTTCCACGGGGAGAAGGTGCTGATCGTCGACGACGACATCCGTAACGTCTTCGCCCTCACCAGCGTGCTGGAGCAGTACGGGCTGACGGTGCTCTACGCGGAGAACGGGCGCGAGGGCATCGAGGTGCTGGAGCAGCACGACGATGTCGTGGTGGTCCTGATGGACATCATGATGCCGGAGATGGACGGGTACGCGACCACGTCGGCGATCCGCAAGATGCCGCAGTTCGCCGAGCTGCCGATCATCGCGCTCACCGCGAAGGCGATGAAGGGCGACCGGGAGAAGAGCATCGAGGCCGGGGCGTCGGACTACGTGACCAAGCCGGTCGACACTGATCAACTGTTGACGGTGATGAAGCAGTACATGAGCGCAGAGTGACGGCCTCCGGATCGTTCCTCCCCGTTTTCTTGACCGGGAGTGGCCGAAGACGTGTGGGACCGCGGCATTCCGGGAACTTTCACGTCCCGTGCCGCGTTTCCGCTACGTGCACAGTGACATCGCGGTGACAGGGTGTGGTGACAGGCGGGGTGCGGCTACCATGACCGGCACAAGGACGGGCGGCGCAAGGGAGTCGTCCCCTGGGGCGGCGCCCGGTGCACTTCCGGGGCGAGGAGGACGGGCCATGGTGCAGAAGGCCAAGATCCTCCTGGTCGATGACCGGCCGGAAAATCTGCTCGCGCTGGAGGCGATCCTCTCGGCGCTCGATCAGACACTGGTGCGGGCATCGTCAGGGGAGGAGGCGCTCAAGGCGCTGCTGACGGACGACTTCGCGGTGATCCTGCTGGACGTCCAGATGCCCGGCATGGACGGGTTCGAGACCGCGGCGCACATCAAGCGCCGGGAGCGGACGCGGGACATCCCGATCATCTTCCTCACGGCCATCAACCACGGCCCGCACCACACCTTCCGCGGCTACGCGGCCGGCGCGGTGGACTACATCTCCAAGCCGTTCGACCCCTGGGTGCTGCGCGCGAAGGTCTCCGTCTTCGTCGAGCTCTACATGAAGAACTGCCAGCTCCGGGAGCAGGCCGCCCTGCTGCGCCTGCAGATGGAGAACGGCCAGGGCGCCGGCCGCCCCGCCGTCGGCGAACCCCCGGAGACCGCCGGGCTGCTCGCCGAGCTCTCGGCGCGGCTCGCCGCCGTCGAGGAGCAGGCCGAGGCGCTCTCCAAACAGCTGGACGAGTCGGCCGACGCCGCGGCCGTCGCCACCGCCGCCCACCTGGAGCGCAAGCTCAACGGGCTGCGGCGGGCCCTCGACGCCCTGGAGCCCGGCACCGGCAGCAGCGTGCCGCCGGTGGCCTCGCAGAGCTGACCGCCGGCCGCCGGGGGCCGTCGCGCGATTGACGGCGTGTCAGCCCCGTCGTCATCCGGCCATGACACGAACGGACGAACGGCCGGGCCCACGTGTCCCGTCCGCCCGGCAACGGTAACCTCGGCACCATGGCCTCACGTACGTCCGGCAAGGGTTCCCAGAGCACGGCGGGCACCAGGCAGCGCACCGGACGCGCCGGGGGAGCCGCCGCCAAGCCGCCCGCCAAGAAGAGCGCGGCCAAGCCCGTACAGAAGCGGCCCGCCGCCCGGCCGGCGCGCAAGGCCCCCGCCAAGAAGGCGGCGCCGCCCCGCCCGTCCGTGGCCGGCCGCGCCGGGCGCGGCCTGGCGCACGGCGTCGGCGCCCTCTTCCGGGGCGTGGGCCGCGGCGCCCGCAGCCTGGACCCCGCGCACCGCAAGGACGGCGCGGCGCTGCTCCTCCTCGCTCTCGCCCTGGTCGTCGCCGCGGGCACGTGGTCCGGGCTTGAGGGGCCGGTCGGCGAGCTGGTGCGGATGCTGGTCACCGGGGCGTTCGGACGGCTGGACCTGGTCGTGCCGATACTCCTGGGCATCGTCGCGATCCGGCTGTTCCGCCACCCCGAGCGGCCCGAGGCCAACGGACGGATCGTCATCGGCCTGTCGGCGCTGGTCCTCGGCGTGCTCGGCCAGGTGCACGTGGCCTGCGGCACGCCCGGCCGCGGCGAGGGGTCGCAGGCCCTGCAGGACGCCGGCGGCCTCATCGGCTGGGCCGCCTCCAAACCCCTGGTCTTCACCGTCGGCGACGTCCTCGCCGTACCGCTGCTGGTGCTGCTCACCGTCTTCGGCCTGCTGGTGGTCACGGCCACGCCCGTGAACGCCATCCCGCGGCGGCTGCGGCAGCTCGGCATACGGCTCGGGGTGATCGAGCCGTACGCCGACGAGTACCCGGCGGCGGCCGAGGACGGCTACGACGCCGAGTGGCGCGAGCCGCCGGCCAAGCGCCCCCGCCGCGCGGCCGGAAGCCGGGCCGCCGCGGCGGAGGGCGTCGAGGCCGCCGAGGAGGCCGCGCTCGAAGGGCGCAAGCGCGCCCGGAAGACGCCCGCCCGCAAGACCGGGCCCGACGCCGTGGACCTCGCGGCCGCCGCCGCGGTCGACCTCGACGGCGCCGTACTGCACGGCGTCCAGCCCTCGCCGCTCGTCGCGGGGCTCAGCAGCGGCATCCGGCAGGACACCGAGCAGACGCTCCCCATGCCCGCCGGCCGGTCCGACACCGCGCCCACCGTGGCGGTGCCGGACCTCACCAAGCCCGCGCCCGAGCCGCCCGCCGGCCTCCCCCCGCGCGCCGAACAGCTCCAGCTCGCCGGGGACATCACCTACGCCCTGCCCTCCCTCGACCTGCTGGAGCGCGGCGGGCCGGGCAAGGCGCGCAGCGCCGCCAACGACGCCATAGTGGCCGCCCTGACCACCGTCTTCGCCGAGTTCAAGGTGGACGCGGCCGTCACCGGCTTCACCCGCGGCCCGACGGTCACCCGGTACGAGGTCGAGCTCGGCCCGGCGGTCAAGGTCGAGCGCATCACCGCCCTCACCAAGAACATCGCCTACGCCGTGGCCAGCCCCGACGTGCGGATCATCAGCCCGATCCCCGGCAAGTCCGCCGTCGGCATCGAGATCCCCAACACCGACCGCGAGATGGTCAACCTGGGCGACGTGCTGCGGCTGGCGGAGGCGGCCGGCGACGACCACCCGATGCTCGTGGCGCTCGGCAAGGACGTCGAGGGCGGCTACGTGACGGCCAATCTGACGAAGATGCCGCACGTCCTGGTCGCCGGCGCCACCGGTTCCGGCAAGTCGTCCTGCATCAACTGCCTCATCACCTCGCTGATGGTGCGGGCCACCCCGGAAGAGGTCCGGATGGTGCTGGTCGACCCCAAGCGCGTCGAACTGACCGCCTACGAGGGCATCCCGCACCTCATCACGCCGATCATCACCAACCCCAAGCGGGCGGCGGAGGCCCTGCAGTGGGTCGTGCGCGAGATGGATCTGCGCTACGACGACCTGGCCGCCTACGGCTTCCGGCACATCGACGACTTCAACGCGGCGGTGCGGGAGGGCCGGATCACGCCGCCCGAGGGCAGCGGGCGGGAGCTCTCCCCCTACCCGTACCTGCTGGTCATCGTGGACGAGCTCGCCGACCTGATGATGGTGGCGCCGCGCGACGTCGAGGACTCCATCGTCCGCATCACCCAGCTCGCCCGGGCCGCCGGCATCCACCTGGTGCTGGCCACCCAGCGGCCCTCCGTGGACGTCGTCACCGGCCTGATCAAGGCCAACGTCCCGTCCCGCCTCGCCTTCGCCACCTCCTCGCTCGCCGACAGCCGCGTCATCCTCGACCAGCCCGGCGCCGAGAAGCTGATCGGCAAGGGCGACGGCCTCTTCCTGCCGATGGGCGCCAACAAGCCGGTCCGGCTCCAGGGCGCCTTCGTCAGCGAGGCCGAGGTCGCCGCCGTCGTCAAGCACTGCAAGGACCAGATGGCGCCGGTCTTCCGCGACGACGTCACCGTCGGCAGCGCCCGGAAGAAGGAGATCGACGAGGACATCGGCGACGACCTCGACCTGCTGTGCCAGGCCGCCGAGCTGGTGGTCTCCACGCAGTTCGGCTCGACCTCGATGCTCCAGCGCAAACTGCGTGTGGGATTCGCCAAGGCGGGCAGGCTCATGGACCTGATGGAGTCGCGCAACATCGTGGGCCCGAGCGAGGGGTCGAAGGCCCGGGACGTGCTCGTCAAGCCGGACGAGCTGGACGGAGTCCTCGCACTGATCCGCGGGGAGACCGCGGGCTGACGGCCGGCCGGGGCGGGCGTGCCGCTCCCGGCCGACGCCCCTTCCCCGGGTGTCCCCGGGGTGTTCCCCGGCGTTTCCCGGGGCCCGCGCGGCGCCCGCGGGAAGGAGGGACGATGTGCCGCGGCCGGTACGGCAGAGCCGCCTGAGGCCCGGGTCTTCTGATGGCCTACAAAGACCGGCTTCCCGCTTGCCGGACCCTTTTGCGTCCCCCCTAGACTGAACTTCCAGCAGGTGGCTGCACGCTCGAAAGGCGCCCACGTGTCCATCGGCAACTCACCCCCGGAAGACGACCGGCCGTCCGTCGGCCGAGCTCTCCAGCAGGCCCGGATCCAGGCCGGGCTGACCGTCGACCAGATCAGCACGACGACCCGCGTGCGCATCCCGATCGTGCACGCGATCGAACAGGACGACTTCTCCCGCTGCGGCGGGCACGTCTACGCCCGAGGACATATCCGCACGCTGGCGCGCGCCGCCGGCCTCGACCCCGCCCACCTCGTCGAGCAGTACGACGCCGAGCACGGCGGGCGCCCCCGGCCGAGCCGGGCGGCCCCGGTCTTCGAGGCGGAACGGATCCGGCCCGAGCCGCGGCGGCCCAACTGGACCGCCGCCATGGTCGCGGCGATCGTCGCGGTCGTCGGCTTCGTCGGCTTCACCCTCTTCAGCGGCGGCACGGGCGGCGGCCGGGACGACGCGGTCGAGGCCGGCCAGGCGACGGCCAAGCCGTCCCGGGCCCCCGCGAAGGCCCCGCCGAACCGCCCGGCCGACGCCAAGCCCGAACCGTCCGACAGCGCCATCGCCGGCGCCCCCGCCAACAAGGTCACCGTCAAGCTCACCGCCGAGCGCGACCAGACCTGGATGTCGGCGAAGGACCACAACGGCAAGCTGCTGGAGGAAGGCGTCCTCCAGCGCGGGGCCTCCAAGACCTTCACCGACAGCAACCGCATCGACCTGGTCCTGGGCAATGCCGGGGCCGTCCAGCTGTTCGTCAACGGCAAGGAGATCAAGAACGTCGGGGACGACGGCCAGGTGCAGCGGCTGAGCTACACCAAGGGCGACCCGGCGTCCGGCTGACCGGCGGATTCCCGGCCCGGGGCGGCACACCCCGTCCCGGCCGGGGAGCCGGTGGGTGACCAGGCTCTCCGCACCGGGCGGCCACTCGGCAACGGAAGCGGCGTCCGGACAAAGTAGGCTGAGCCCCATGCCCGAACGCCGTACCGTCGCTCTTGTCACACTTGGCTGCGCCCGTAACGAGGTGGACTCGGAGGAGCTGGCAGGCCGTCTGGCGGCGGACGGCTGGGACCTCGTCGAGGACGCCGCCGACGCCGACGTGGCCGTCGTCAACACCTGCGGCTTCGTCGAAGCCGCCAAGAAGGACTCCGTCGACGCCCTCCTGGAGGCCAACGATCTGAAGGATCACGGCCGCACCCAGGCCGTGGTCGCCGTCGGCTGCATGGCCGAGCGGTACGGCAAGGAGCTGGCCGAGGCCCTGCCCGAGGCCGACGGCGTGCTCGGCTTCGACGACTACGCCGACATCTCCGACCGGCTCCAGACCATCCTCTCGGGCGGCGTCCACGCCTCCCACACCCCCCGCGACCGCCGGAAGCTGCTGCCGATCAGCCCCGCCGCGCGGCAGGGCGCCTCCGTGGCGCTCCCCGGCCACGCGCAGGAAGCCCCCGCGCCGGCCCCCGAGGACCTGCCCGAGGGCGTCGCCCCGGCCTCCGGGCCGCGCGCGCCGCTGCGCCGCAGGCTCGGCACCAGCCCGGTCGCCTCGGTCAAGCTGGCCTCCGGCTGCGACCGCCGCTGCTCCTTCTGCGCCATCCCCTCCTTCCGCGGCTCCTTCGTCTCCCGGCGTCCCTCGGACGTGCTGGGCGAGGCCCGCTGGCTCGCCGAGCAGGGCGTGAAGGAGGTCATGCTGGTCTCCGAGAACAACACCTCGTACGGCAAGGACCTGGGCGACATCCGGCTGCTGGAGACGCTGCTGCCGGAGATCGCGGCGGTGGACGGCCTGGAGCGGGTCCGCGTCAGCTACCTCCAGCCCGCCGAGATGCGGCCGGGGCTGATCGACGTCCTGACCTCGACCGAGAAGGTCGTCCCCTACTTCGACCTGTCGTTCCAGCACTCGGCGCCCGGCGTGCTCCGGGCGATGCGGCGCTTCGGCGACACCGAGCGCTTCCTGGAACTGCTGGACACCATCCGCTCCAAGGCGCCGCTGGCCGGCGCCCGGTCCAACTTCATCGTCGGCTTCCCCGGCGAGACCGAGGAGGACGTCGCCGAGCTGGAGCGCTTCCTGACCGCCGCCCGGCTCGACGCCATCGGCGTCTTCGGCTACTCCGACGAGGACGGCACCGAGGCGGCCGGCTACGAGCACAAGAACCACCCCGACGTCGTCGCCGAGCGGCTGGCGCGCGTCTCGCGGCTGGCCGAGGAGCTGACCGCGCAGCGCGCCGAGGAGCGGATCGGAGAGACAATCGAGGTACTGGTCGAGCACGTCGACGACGAGGACGGAGTCATCGGCCGGGCCGCTCACCAGGCGCCCGAGACCGACGGCCAGGTCAGGCTGCTGATCGAGGGCCTGGACAGCCCGCCGGTGCCCGGACGTATGGTCGTGGCCACGGTCGTGGCGAGCGAGGGCGTCGACCTCGTCGCTGAGCCGGTCCGAGACGGCGGACGTACCGAGGAGGCGGGCAGATGAGCGGAGTCCCGGCATCGGCCGCGGGCCGTCCCGCCCCGGCGCCGGGCGTGCGGCGGGTCAGGCTGTGGAACATCGCCAACATCCTGACCATGGGGCGCCTGTTCCTGGTGCCCGGTTTCGTGCTGCTGATGCTCCACAACGGCGGGTACGACCCGGCCTGGCGGTCGTTCGCCTGGGCCGCGTTCGCCATCGCCATGATCACCGACCTGTTCGACGGGCACCTGGCCCGGACGTACAACCTGGTCACCGACTTCGGCAAGATCGCCGACCCGATCGCCGACAAGGCGATCATGGGGGCGGCGCTGCTCTGCCTCTCCGCCCTCGACGACCTGCCCTGGTGGGTCACCGGCGTGATCCTCGCCCGCGAGATCGGCATCACGCTGATGCGGTTCTGGGTGATCAAGCACGGGGTGATCCCGGCCAGCCGCGGCGGCAAGATGAAGACGCTCGCGCAGGGCGTGGCCACGGGGATGTACATCCTGGCCCTGGAAGGGCCGCTGGCCACCATCCGCTTCTGGGTGATGGCGGTGGCCGTCGTCTTGACGGTCGTCACCGGCCTGGACTACGTACGACAGGCGATCGTGCTGCGCGCGAACGCCCGGGCCGCGGAGTCCGGACGGTGAGCGCCGGGGCCCCGCGGGAGGCGGAGCGGGCCCTGGCCGCGCTGGTCGCCCGGGGCCGGACGGTGGCCGTCGCCGAGTCGCTGACCGGCGGGCTGACGGCCGCCGCGCTGACCGCCGTCCCCGGCGCCTCCCGCGTAGTCCGCGGCGGGGTCACCGCGTACGCCACGGAGGTCAAGCGCGAGGTGCTCGGCGTGGACGGCGGGCTGCTGGCCGAGCGCGGTGCGGTGGACCCCGACGTCGCCCTGGGGATGGCCCGGGGGGTCCGCACGCTGCTGGCGGCGGACTGGGGTCTCGCCACGACCGGAGTCGCCGGCCCCGACCCGCAGGACGGCAGACCCGTGGGCACGGTGTTCGTCGCCGCGGCCGGCCCGGACGGGACGTGCGCGGTGCGCGAGCTCGCCCTCGACGGCGGCAGGGAAGCGATCCGGACAGAAACCGTGCGCGCGGTTCTCGGCCTGCTGCTGGACGAATTGACGGGGAACGCGGGGGCAAAGGATACGGAACACAAGGGGGGGAATGGATGTTTGCAGCCCTGAGTGAACACGACATAGCTCCCCGCACGGCCGCACCCCGAGGCGGTACGGTGGGGCGTGAAGGATCCGGATTCGCGGTCCAAGGAGGGAGCCACCGATGATTCTGCTCCGTCGCCTGCTCGGTGACGTGCTGCGTCGGCAGCGCCAACGCCAGGGCCGCACTCTGCGCGAGGTCTCCTCATCCGCCCGGGTCTCGCTCGGTTACCTCTCCGAGGTCGAGCGGGGGCAGAAAGAGGCGTCCTCCGAGCTTCTCTCCGCAATCTGCGACGCTCTGGACGTCAGGATGTCCGAGGTCATGCGTGAGGTGAGTGACGAGCTGTCGCTCGCCGAGCTGGCGCAGTCGGCGGCGGCGAGCGAGCCGGTACCCGCGCCGATGCGGCCGATGTTCAACCCCGTGTCCGTGACGTCCGTGACCGGCGTCCCGGGCGAGCGCGTGACCATCAAGGCACCCGCCGAGGCCGTCGACGTGGTCGCGGCGTAAAGCGGGCCGACGGGGCGGAGGCCTCTTCCGTCCGTCTTCCCCGTCCGTCTTCCGTTTTCTCGGTCCCCGTGGGCTCCGCCCGCGGGGACCGGTGCGTTTTCCGTCCGGGGCCGCGTTTCCGCCCAGAGCCGCGTTTTCCGCCCGGTGGTCGATGCCGGGCATTTCCGACCCGGCACCTTTTTCCGGCCCACCGGCCCGTTTCGAGTCGCTGTGGGATGGTAGGTGCAACGGAGGAAAGCGAAACGACGTCGACGGTGAAGGAGCAGCGCATGTCTGTCGTGAAGAGCCCTCTGTCCGAGCAGGACCGCAAGACCGTCGGTGACGCCCTCCAGGGAGCCCTGGTCGATCTGGTGGACCTCTCGCTCGTGGCCAAGCAGGTCCACTGGACGATCGTGGGCCCGCGCTTCCGCTCGGTGCACCTCCAGCTGGACGAGGTCGTCACCACGGCCCGCCAGCATGCCGACACCGTCGCCGAGCGTGCCTCCGCCCTCGGGATCGCCCCGGACGGCCGTGCCGAGACGGTGGCCAAGACCAGCGCCATCGACACCGTGGGCGGCGGCTGGAACAAGGACGTCGACGCGGTGCGCATCATGGTCGAGGCACTGGGCGCCGTGATCACCCGGATGCGCGAGCGTATCCGCGAGACCGACGAGCCGGACCCGGTGACGCAGGACATCCTCATCGGCCTTACGGGCGAGCTGGAGAAGCATCATTGGATGTTCCAGGCGGAGAACGCCTGAGGCCGGGTACGCGGCGGTGTTCCGCCGTTCCTCCCATTCCCCCCATTTCCCTACGAGGGCCCTCCGGCCTGGACGCCGGAGGGCCCTCGGGCTGTCCGGGCGCGGTAGCGGGGTGGTTGCCAACTCCCGTGCGGGATCGGGGCACAGGCGGTCCTCCGCCGTCGTCGCGCCGGCCTGTTCCGTACGAGCACTCCTTCGGTGGGTTTCACCGTACGGACCTGGTCGCCCATGGTTCCGACGAGGAGCATGGGTGCTCCCTCACCGCGTCCGTCCCGGACGGACGCCGCCGTGCGCCACGACGGGGCGGAGGGGCCGTCGACGCGGCCGACCAGCCGGCCGTCGACGGCGTCGGGGCCCGGACGCCGGAAGGGGATTCCATGCGAGCGCGTCTTCTCGCCAGGGCTTGTGCCGGCCTGGCCGCGGCCATCGGCTTCGGAAGTACTGGGGAATACACCGGGGCCCTGGACGGGCAGTTGGGCACCGGCGGTCGGCAGGCGTACCAGAGAGCGCTGCGGCACGACTGGGGCTACACCGGCGCGAACGACGGCACCGTCGGGAGCGGGACGGTGATGGCGTTGCAGCGTCAGATGCGGGACGCGGGGTGGGGGTACGGCGGGGCGGTCGACGGGGTCGCGGGGCCGGAGACCAGGGTCGCGTTCCAGCGGTTCGCCGACGCCTGCGTCAGCGTGTGCGGGCAGGGGGCCGCCGTCTGAGGTGAGGCCGGTGCGGGCACCGGCGGGATCCGGCGGAACGGGGGCGAATCCGGGTGAGGCGGTGGTGACGGGAATGCGAGGCCCTAACCTGAGACGCATGTCTGCCGACCCCGCGGACGGGACGTGTCCCGCCGAGGAGATCAACCGCGCCATCCGCGCGTTCCTGACCGACCGCGAGGGCCGGCCGCTGACTCCGGCCGAGCGGCGGCAGTACGAGCAGTTGCGGGCCCGGTGGCTGGAGGCCGTGCGGCGGCGCAGGGGCTGCGTGGCGCCCTGACGGCGGCGCGGCGCGGAGCCGGCCTGCCGGTCAGGCGTTCGAGTGTGGGGATCCCGTCGGGGGCCGCTCGGGTGGCGGGGTGCCGCCGGACGGGGTCTCCTGGGGGCATGGACGAGCACCCGGTGATTCGGTTCACGAACGAGCTCATGGTGGTGTCGGAGCTCGACCAGCGTGCCGCCGGCGCGTTCGTGCGCAGCGTCTACCAGGAGGGTGCGCGCGAGGGCGAGCAGCGGGTGATCGTCGAACTGCACCGCCGTGACCGCAGGATCGCGGAGCTGGAAGCGGAACTGGCACGGCTGCGCGGTGAGGACGCGGAGACGTCCGGCTGACGGGCGGCGCCCGGTGGGCGCTCCGTCGCGGGGACGCGGGTTCCGGCGTCCCGCCGAAGGAGGCGGCATGCTCTGGCGCGAGATTCGGCGCGATACCCGGCGCGAGATACGAAGGCGGCGTCCGCTCCTCCGGCTCCTGTCCGTCGCGATGGGCGGGGCGTGGTGGTGGGCGGTCTGCCGGCTGGTCGACGAACCGGAGCGGGCGGGCTCCGTGGAGGGGCTGGTGGTGACCGGGGGGTGGGGGTTGAGTCTGTTGCCCGTGCACTGTGTGCCGTG
>NZ_JBPQTX010000113.1:0-20203 GCF_051386555.1 Streptomyces sp. URMC 126 | reverse complement strand
CCCCCCCCCCCCCCCCCCGCCCCCCCCCCGGCACACCACCGCCCCCCCCACTACCACCGACCACCGACACGGACGAACCGAGGCCGAGAATCCCACCCCATGAACCCCTACCAGTCACTCCCGCCCCGCTCCTTCTGGCGGACCGCGGTCGCCGAACCCGCGTGGGCGGACATCGACGGCCTGTGGACCCCGAAGTTCGCCATCGGCCAGGACGACGTCCTCCTCACGGCCGGGTCCTGCTTCGCCCGGCACATCGGCCGCGCCCTGCGCGACCGGGGCATGAACTGGCGCGACACCGAGCTCGCGCCGCCGGGCCTGACGCCGGAGCAGCGCCGCGACCGCCACTTCGGCGTCTTCTCCTTCCGGACCGGCAACATCTACACGGCCGCCGTCCTCCGCCAGTGGTTCGCGTGGGCGCTGGGCACCGAGGAGCCGCCGCAGGAGGTGTGGCACGAGGACGGCCGCTTCCACGACCCCTGCCGCCCGTCCGTCGAACCGGCCGGATACGCCTCGGCCGAGGAGTTGTTCGCCGCCCGCGCCACGACCCTGGCCGCGATCCGCCGGGGCCTCGGCGAGGCGGACTGCCTCGTCTTCACGCTGGGGCTGACCGAGGCGTGGCGCGACCGCGACGGCGGCACCGTCCACCCGGTCTGCCCGGGTACCGTGCGCGGCACCTTCGACGCCGGGCGGCACGTCTTCCACAATTTCGCCTACGACGAGGTGCTCCGGGACCTGACCGCCGCCCTGGAGCTGGCGCGGTCCGTCAATCCCGGCCTGAAGGTGCTGCTCACCGTCTCGCCGGTGCCGCTCACCGCGACCGCGACCGGCGGGCACGCGCTCACCGCCACCACGTACTCGAAGTCGGTGCTGCGGGCCGTCGCCGGCCGGCTCGCCGCCGAAGACGAGCACGTCGACTACTTCCCGTCGTACGAGATCGTCACGGGCGTCCCGTTCCGCGGCGCGTTCTTCGAGCCGAACCTGCGGACGGTGACGCCGGAGGGCGTCGCCTTCGTGATGGACCGGTTCTTCGGCGCGCTCGACGGCCGCCAGGACACCGCCGGGGCTGCGGCGGGCCCGCCCGAGACCGGCCGCCCCGCCGCCCAGCCCACCGCCGAGCCGACCGATCGGCCCACCGCTCAGCCCACCGCCGGAGAGGACTTCTGGTGTGACGACGCCGTACTCGACTACTACAACCCCCGCTAGGTTCCTGCTGCTGGGCGACTCCCACGCCGGTCCCGTCGGCCGGGCGGCCCAGGCCGCCGGCGTCCCGTTCGCGGGCGGGCCCATCGGCTCGGGCCGGGACTTCACCGCCGGCTTCTACGACCGGCGCGGGGACGACGTCGTCTTCCGCGACGCCGAGACGGAGGCCCGCTACCGGTCGTTCCTCGACGAGCTCGGCGTGCCGGGCCTGGACCGGGTGACCGTGCCGCTGGTGTGCACGTTCGGCTTCAGCGCCCACTTCGTCGCGACGACGGAGAACTGGCGGATCTACCGCACGCGCGGCGGCGGCTTCCCGCCGGGCTTCCTCGGCGGCCCGCTGTTCGACGCGCTCGTCCGGGCCGCCGTCCGCGACGCGCTGGCGTTCTACGCCCACGCCCGCCGGCTGGGCCTGCGGGTCCTGGCGGTGATGCCGCCGCAGCGGGTGCCCGGCATGTCGGACCGCGAGGTGTTCATGGCGGCGCAGGAGAGCGTCCGGCGGGCCGTCGCCGGACTGGGCGTGGAGGTCGTGGACCTGCGCGCCCGCACCACCGACGCGTCGGGCCTCCAGCGGCCCGAGCTGTGCGAGAAGGACGACATCATCCACGGCAACCTCGCCTTCGGCCGCATCATCCTCAACGAGCTCCTCGACCGCGGGCTCTGAAGCCCCCGCGGCCTCCGCCCCCCCTACCGCGACGCAGTACAGGAAAGGCCATGGAAGACTACGCACTCGACGCCGTGAAGGCGCTCACCACCCGCCCGAAGCCCGCCTACGAGACCATCACCCTCGACCCGCTGACGCCGGTACTCGGCGCGGAGGTCTCCGGCGTCGACCTCTCCCAGGAGCTGACGGAGCGTCAGCTGTCCGAGATCAAGGACGCGTTCCTCGCCCACCACGTCCTGGTCTTCCGTGACCAGGAGATCACACCCGAGGACCACAAGCGGTTCGCGGCGCACTTCGGCCCGCTGCACCCGGTGGCGCTGGCGGCCCCCGACAGCGACCCGTACGTGCTGGAGATCAGCGCCTCGGCCGAGTCGAAGAACGTGGCGGGCAACGGCTGGCACGCCGACGGCACCGCCGACGCCGAGCCGTCGCTCGGCTCGATGCTGCACATCACCCGCATACCGGAGGCCGGCAGCGGCGGCGACACCATGTTCGCCAACATGCACCTCGCCTACGAAATGCTCTCGCCGGCCATGAAGACGTTCCTCGACGGCCTCACCGCCGTCCACGACGGCGCCCAGCCGTGGGGCGAGCAGGGCCCGCCGGCCGAGTACGAGGTGCCGGTGAACGAGCACCCGGTCGTCGTCCGCCACCCGGAGACCGGCCGCAAGCTCCTCTTCGTCAACCGCCCCTACACCAAGCGCATCCCGCAGCTCTCGCCTGCCGAGAGCGCGGCCCTGCGGGAGTTTCTGTACCAGCACATCGCGGGCACGCCGCTGCTGCACTGCCGGGTTCGCTGGCAGCCGAAGACGCTGGTGTTCTGGGACAACCGCTGCGTCCAGCACCACGCGATCTGGGACTACTTCCCGCACAGCCGCTACGGCCGCCGGGTCGCCATCGACGGCACCAAGCCGCTCGCCTGACGGTCGCTCAGAATAGATCCGTCCGTCGGCGGTCCGTCCACCCCGGAAACGGGGAGGGCGGACCGCCGCTCGGCCGCGCGGATCAGGGACCGGTGTCCCCCGGGTGGGAGCAGAGCCCCCCGCGGTAGCCGCTGTCGTACCAGGCGCCGGTGGCGTCGATGTCGAGGTTGGTGCGGCCCGGTCCCACGCAGCGGTGGTAGTTGGACCGGGGGAACCGCTTGACCTGGATCCACACGTTGGTGTTCGTGGCGCAGTGCTCGTAGTAGGCGCGCTCGCCGCCCCTGCTCGCGTTCCAGCCGCAGCCCTGGACCTGCTCGGGGGCGGCCGTCGCGGGGGCGACCGTCGCGCAGGCGAGGGCCCCGGTCAGGGCGACGGCCGTGAGGCCGAGCCGGGCCGTCACGGTGCCGAGTGTCCCACGGAGTTTCATGCGTCGTCTCCTTCGCCGGAGGGTGGTGGCGGGGCCGGTCCCGCCACCGCTGCTGACGACGCCAGAGTGGCCTGGCGGGAGCCGTGTCACCAGGCGTTTCGACGGTGCTCGAAGGAAGAGGAACGGTGGTTCCGTGATCGAACCGCCGTCCGTTTCCCGGGCTCCTCCGGCCGTCTCACTCCCCGGCGGCCCGCTCCAGGCTGTCGGCCAGCCCCGCCGCGAGCCGCTCGTAGGCCGCCCGCTGCCGCTCGTCGCGGCCGTCCGCCGTCTCCTGCCCGGCGAGCGCGAGGGCGTAGGCGTTCACGGCGGCGAACGGATAGGTGGCCGCGTAGGCGACGGGGTCCCCGGCGGCGTAGGCGGCGGCCAGGGCCCGGGCGTGGACGAGGGCGTTGGCGTCGGCGTAGGAGGTCACGTTGGCCCCGGTGTTGAGCTTGGCGTAGCCGTCCGCGAACTCCGCCGCCTCGGTCTCCCCGTAGTCGTTGGTCCGCGCCCAGGCGAGGGCGTTGGCCTCGGCGGTGGCGAAGGCGTCGGCGTACGGGTAGGCGCGCCGGTGGGTGTCCCGCAGGGCGGGTTCCAGAGCGGCGGCCCAGGCGTCCTCCGCGACGGGCTCGCCCGCCGCGGCCCGCGGGTGGAGCGCCCGTACGGCCTCGTACGGCCCGGTGCCGGCGGCCTCCCGCCCGTCCTCCGCCAGCAGCGGGACGACGGTACGGGCGTGCCAGTCGTGGACGACGGCGAGGGGCACCCGGCCGTCGAGGCGGGCGCAGGCGGCATGGACGCGCCGGGCCCACTCCCCCGCCGCGTCGGCGCCCTGGCCGTCCCACAGCGCGCCGGCGAACTGCGCGAGCCAGCCCGGCAGGGCGGGGCCCTGCGCGGGCCACTCCTCCCACCGGCCGGCCGCGGCGGCGTCGAGGCCGGCGAGGAACGGCGGGAGGGCCTCGGCGGAGGGCGCGGGACGGTTCACGGTTCTCTCTCCTGTTCCGCTGTCCGCCCCGGGGGCGGGTGTACGGCCGTGTGCTGCGGGCCGGGGTGCTCCGGCCCGCCACCGTATCCTCACCCGCCGGGGCCGCCGGGCGCGATGTCGCGATGATCACGTTCCGGGCGGGGGCCGCTTGCGTCAGCGGGCGGTCCAGCCGCCGTCCAGCACCAGGGTGGTGCCGGTGACGGCGGAGGTGTACGGGCCGCAGAGATAGGCGACGGCCTCGGCGACCTCCTCCGGTTCCACCAGCCGCTTGAGCGGCGTCCCGGCGAGCAGGACGTCGTTCAGGACGCGCTCCTCGGGGACGGCGTGGGCGGCGGCCTGGTCGGCGAGCTGCCGTTCGACGAGGGGCGTGCGGACGTAGCCGGGGCTGACGCAGTTGGACGTCACCCCGTGCGGCGCCCCTTCGAGTGCCGTGACCTTGGACAGCCCTTCCAGGCCGTGCTTGGCCGCCACATAGGCCGACTTGTAGGCGGAGGCCCGCAGGCCGTGGACGGAGGATATGTTGACGACGCGCCCCCAGCCCCGCTCGTACATCCCCGGCAGGGCGCCCCTGATCAGCCGGAACGGCGCCTCCAGCATGACGGTGAGGACGGTGTGGAACGCGTCGGGAGGGAAGTCCTGGAGCGGGCGCACGGTCTGGATCCCGGCGTTGTTGACGAGGATGTCGGCGCCGGCCGCGGAGCGTTCGGCGGCGTCGAGGTCGGTGAGGTCCAGGACGACCGTCTCCACCGGGCCGGGGAGGCCGGCCGCCCGCTGCGCGAGGGCCGTCAGCCCCGGCACGTCGCGGTCCAGGGCGCGGACGCGCGCCCCGGCCGCGGCGAGGCGGAGGGCGCAGGCCGCGCCGATGCCGCTCGCCGCGCCGGTCACGAGGGCGGTACGGCCGTCAAGTGCCGTGTGCTGGGCGGATGTCGGAATCATGGGCGCAGCGTAGGCGGCGGGGGCCCGGCCGGTCGACGGGCCGGCGGGAGCGCGCTCAGGCGAAGGCGTCCAGGCCGGTGAGCCGGGCCGAGAGCGCCCAGAGCCGGGCCGCGGCCTCGGGGTCGGCGGCCCACGGCTTGACGCCGCCGACGAGCATGTCGTCGGTGGTGGCCGGACCGGCGACGTCGCAGTCCTGGCAGTACACGCCGCCCCGGCCGTCCAGGAGCGGCGAGGTGGCCGCCCAGACGGCCGTGGCCGCGCCCTGTGCCGGGGTCTTGAAGCCGGGCGCCGGGGTGCCCGTCTCGTCCTGCCAGCCGAGGGCGATCCGTTCGTCCCTGGGGATGTACCGCTGGAGCGGGGTGAGGATGCTGCCGGGGTGGACCGAGAAGGCGTGGACTCCGTCGTCCGCGCCCAGGGCGTCCAGGCGCAGCGCGAAGAGGGCGTTGGCGGTCTTGGCCTGGGCGTAGGCGAGCCACCCGTCGTAGCCGGTACGGAAGTGGAGGTCGTGCCAGCGGATGCCGGAGAGAAAGTGCCCGGAGGAGGCGACCGTCACCACCCGCGCGCCGGCCGGGTTCAACGCCGGGCGGAGGCGGTTGACGAGGGCGTAGTGGCCCAGGTGGTTGGCGGCGAAGTGGAGTTCCCAGCCGGCCTCGGTGCGCGTCTCGGGGCAGGCCATGACGCCGGCGTTGGCGATGAGGAGGTCGAGGAGGCGTCCGGTGGCGAGGAAGCCGTCGGCGAAGGCGCGGAGGGACGCGGGGTCGGCCAGGTCGAGCGGGTGGACGGTGACAAAGGCGTGGAGCCCGGCGGGGAGCGCCGCGCGGACGGCGGCCTCCGCGGCGGCGGCCCGGCGGGCCGCGACGATGACATGGGCGCCGGCCCGGGCGAGAGCCGCCGTCGTCTCCAGGCCGAGGCCCGAGGCTCCGCCGGTGACCAGGGCCGTGCGGCCCGTCAGGTCGACGCCCGCCAGGACGTCGTCGGCGGTGTCGGTGGCTCCGAAGCCGGAGCCGGCCGGGCGCTGAAGATGCCACCGGTCCGGCACGGGGTGCGGTGTGTTCATGATCGCGACGCTAGGAGCTGGAGTGCGGTCCAGGTCAAGCTAGGCTGCGGCGCCATGGAGACGAGTGCGGGCGGCGCGGCGGGCGGTCTGCCGATCGGCGAGGTGGTGAAGGTGACCGGGATGAGCGTCGACACCTTGCGCTTCTTCGAGCGCGAGGGCCTGCTGCTGCGTCCGATCCCGCGGAACTCCGCCGGGCGGCGGGTGTACGAACAGGCGGACGTGGACTGGCTGCTGCTCTGCGGCCGGTTCCGGGCGTCCGGCATGCCGGTCGCGACCGTCGGGCGCTTCGCGGCGCTCGTCCGGTCGGGCCCCGGGAACGAGGCGGAACGGCTGGAACTGCTCCTCGAGCACGAGCGGGCGGTGCGGGCGAGGATCGCCGCCCTCGGGGCGGATCTGGAGATCATCCAGGGGAAGGTCGCCGTCTACGAACGGCATGTGCGCGAAGGGACGGCCGCCGGGGTCTGGGCGCCGGCGCCTTCCGCACCGGGCGATGCCTCACGAGCCGTCGGACGGGCGGTTGTTGAGCCTCCTGAGGGCCACTGAGACCTAACCGAGACCCCACTACTCCCTCCCCTATCATCTGTCGCAGCCGGGCGTCCGAACGGCGGCGACCGGACGACACGAAACCAACGGGGAAAGGCCCACAGGGCATTGCAACGTACACGTGAACAACGGACGCGGAAGCGTCGAATATCCACCGTGGCCCTCTGCGCCGCGGTGACCCTCGCGGGGGGCCTCCAGGGCACGGCCGGTGCCGACGACCCCCGCCCGGCGGGACCGGGCACCGCCCGTCCGGCCACCACGCCGTCCCTGGCGTCGGCGCCGGACTCCGGTGCCTCGCGGGCCGACGGGACGGTCTTCGAGAACGGCACCATGACGCTGGGCCCGGCCCCCGCCGCGTCGCGGTCCGTGGCCGCGGCACCACACGGCGAGGGGTGGCGGCTGGACAAGGCCACCAAACTGCTGGCCACCGGCTACACCGTCAAGTTCTACGACAAGAAGTCCGCGGACGTGCTGGCCCGTCATGTGAAGGCGTCGGCAGCGGACCTCCAGCGCGTCACCGGTATCCGCTACACCGTCGACACCAAGCCGGTCGGCTGGGAGTACTCCCGGCCGCGCGGCGAGGTCGTCATCGGCCTGCTGAAGCGTCCGTGCGTGCCGGGCGCCACCCCGGACCAGCCGTGGAAGGTGGTCCGCGACGGCTCGGGCACGGCCAACCTGAGCTGCGGCTTCTACTCCTCCTCGCTTCCCGGCACGGTCACCAGCGGGCACGCCTACATCGACAGTGAGTTCTTCACCGCCGACGGCAAGGCGATCCCGTGGATGGGCGAGACGTACCTGCGCAACCACATCAGCCACGAGCTCGCGCACACGATGGGGATGGCGCACGCCAACCGCAGCGCGAAGCGGGGCGACTGCGCGGTGGGCCGCGACTCCGGCGAGAAGCCGGTGATGTGCACGCCCAGCGACGCGTACCCGGACAAGCGCGCGGGCACCTACGTCCAGCAGTTCGACGTGCAAGGGCTGCGCTACCTCGCCCGGGGCGCCGGTGTGACGCCCCCGCCGCAGGGCCGGGTGACCGGGCTCGGCAAGAAGTGCCTGGACGTCAAAGGCGGCAAGGCGGCCAACGGCACCCGCCTCCAGTTGTTCACCTGCAACGGCGGGGCGGCACAGTCCTGGATCCTCCAGAAGGACGGGACGTTCCGCGCCCTGGGCAAGTGCCTGGACAACGCGGGCAACGCCGGGAAGGACGGCAACCGGATCCAGCTGTCGGACTGCACCGGCGGCCCCGCCCAGAAGTGGAAGACCGACGCCAAGGGCCGTATCGTGCACGTCGCCTCGGGCAAGGTGCTCGACGTGACCGACGGGAAGACCGCCGACGGCACCATGATCCGGCTGTACCGGGCGAACGGGACCAAGGGCCAGCTGTGGTCGGTTCCGAAGTGACGTCCCGCACTCGCTGAGGGGGTGACGTCCCGCACCCGCTGAGGGGCCGGACGGGCGAAGGCTCGTCCGGCCCCTTCTTTTTTCCCGGCCGCCGCCGCTGTCGCCGCCGCGAGGCCCCGGGCACCACTCCCGTCGGGTGCCGTGAACGAGCAGCCGACCAAGTGACAAGTAACCGGCCGGTAGCCTTCGGTTCGAAGGGGGCCTTTGTCGCGGGTGATTTGCCTGGGTCTGGGCTGTGTGGGTGGTGGGGCTCGCACCCTCGGTGTGGCGGGAGTCGTTGGTCGAATGGGGCTGATCGGCGACGAGGAACCTTCTGTGGGACGGAAGCGAAGCGCGCGAAGCAGGCCCGGAGGGACAAGCGGAAGCGTGTGGCCGGCGACAGTGCGGGGATGCCGCCGTTCCCGGAGGCGGAGATCGAACGCATCTGGCACGCGTGGAACCGGGCGAGCGGGGCCGGGCTGATGGAGGACGGCGCGGAGACGAAGTACCACTTCACCCCGGATGGGAAGGTGTTGTCGGTCGCGGTGGGCAAGAGCGGTCAGGTTCAGGCGAACGATGAGCGGCTGACGCCGTCGGTGGCCGAGCGGCTGCGGCACGAGATGCCGTTCCTGGCCCCGATGGTGAACTTCTACGAGAACAACCAGGCCGCCGGCCGTGGCCTGGAAGGCGCCCCGGCGGACGGCATGATGCCTATGGTGCCGCCGCGCGGCCCGGATGCGATGCCGCCGGTCGACCCGGCCGCGATGGGCCGGGCCCGGGAGGCGACCAACGCCCTGGTGCGGGCGGGAAAGGTCGCCGAGGGCGCAGGCGCGATGTTCTCGGCCTCGGCGAGGTCCTCCTCCTGCGCCTCCGCTCCGGCAACGAAGTGCTCGACTTTTCGGTAACGGTCGTCGGTAGTAGAGACGACCGTGGCCTTCTTCGAGGGCCCGGACGGGCCGTGCAGGGCTATCCGGGCGCGTTCGTGCTGGTCAGCGGGCCGAGAGCGGTTGTACCGGAGAGTTGGGTGTAACGCCTTCGCGTAGGGGCTTCCCGGCCCCGCGGGCGCGGTGTGCCGCGACGCGGCAGGCCGGCCGGCCGAAGATGGCGTCGCGGCGTTGTCCGCGGCCTGGCAGGAAGCGGCGGCCGCATACGGAGCAGCGCACGGCGATCGAGTCCGGGCCGTTGAGGATCATGTGCAGCCCGATCGCAGCTCCCGCGCCCCACCGGCGCCGGTCGCGTCGTGCCCGGGCCGCTCAGGCAGAGAGGGCGTCCGGGCGGGCAGCCGCCCGGATCGGTCCCCGGCACTACCGGCACCGGCGCACTCGACCGCCCATGGCTTCAGCGTACGCCCCGGGCATGGCGCCGGCCCCGTACGGCCGCGGGCCCCGGTCGCCTCCCCCGGGAGAGGCGGCCGGGGCCCGGTCGGGCTTGGGAGCCGGTCAGACTGCCTGGTCGCGCCAGGTGTCGAGAACGGCCTGGACGGCGCTGGAGACCTGGTTCTGCTGAGTGCGGTCGGCCCACAGGTGCGCGTCGTGCTCGGTGAGCGTGACCGTCTCGCCCGTGACGGTTGCGGTGAAGTTGAACTGGCGGGTGGCGCGGCCGCTGCCGGAGCGGTAGTCGAAGTGGCCGAGGTAGCCACCGATGGCCGTGACCGTCAGCCCGGTCTCCTCGGCGACCTCCCGCCGCAGGGCCTCGACGAGGGTTTCACCGTCGTCGACGCCGCCGGAGGGCAGCTCCCACAGCCCGCCCAGGTAGTCGTCGGCCGGGCGGTGCAGCAGCAGGACCTTGCCGCCCTCGTCGGCGATGACGGCGCCGACGACGGCCTTGGCGATGCCGTCGCGTTCGGCGGCGCGAGCGAGATCGTCGAGCAGAGCGGTGTCGAGGGAACTCACAGAAGGTCCTTCGCGTGGGAGGCGACTTTGGCGATGGCCGCGGTGTAGGCGTCGGCGAGGTGGACGTCCTCCTCGCGGTGCCATACCGGCAGCTTGAAGGTGGTGGCGTGCACGTGCCCGGCCGCCGGGAAGTCGCCGACGGCGCGGTCCTGGTGGCCAGCGTATCCAGGCAGCAGGGCTCCGGGGGCCTGGAACAGCGGATGAGTGCCCAGGGGGCAGGTCGAGCCCGGCCGGTCGGCCTCGGCGGCGCCTTCGGCACGTACGGCGTCGAGAAACCTCTCCAAGGGCAGCCCTCCGAGGTCGGCCGGCTCGTAGCGCAGCGGCAGGGCGTACCAGGAGGGCCGGGCGGAGACCGGCATGCGCGGCACCCGGATGCCCGGTACGCCGTCCAGGGCGGCGCACATCCGGGCCGCGCTCTCCTGACGCCCGGCCAGACGAGCGTCGAGGCGGGGGAGCTGGGCGCGGGCGAGCGCGGCAGCGAGGGGGTGGATGCGCAGTTTGAGGCCCATGCCGGTCACCGCGAAGCGGGCGAGCGGGTGGCCGTGGGGGATTTCGCGGCGGCACCGCTTGTTGTACTGGCCGTGCAGCAGCACGCGGTAGTACAGCTCGGTGTCGTCGGTGGCGACGAACCCGCCCTCGCCGGCCGAGAGCGGCTTGGGACCGTTGAGGCTGAACGCGGACGCGGTGCCGAAGGTGCCGGTCATCTGGCGGTTCCAGGTGGCTCCGTGGGCGTGCGAGCCGTCCTCCAGCAGCATCAGCTCGTGCTCGTCGGCGAAGGACACCAGCGCGTCCATGTCCTCGGGCAGTCCCCACAGGTGCACCGCGGCGACGGCCTTCGTCCGGGCGGTCAGTCGGCGCGCGGCGTCCTCCAGGTCGAGCCGGCCGTGGCCGTCGACGTCGGCGAGGACGGGGTGGGCGCCGAGGTGGAAGAGCGGGGTGGCGGTGGCATGAAAGGTCAGGGCCGGGACGATGACCTCGTCGCCGGGGCCGATCCCGGCGGCCGCGTACATCGAGTGCAGCGCGGCCGTTCCCGTGCAGGTGGTAACGGCGTGCCGGACCCCGAGGTAGGAGGCGAGTGCGTCCTCCAGGTCGGCGACGATGCCGGAGCGGTCGGGGATCGAGACGGCCGTCTCCAGCTGGGCGGCGACCGCGCGTCGGTCGGTGTCCTCGATCGGCGGCCACACGAAGTGCGGGGCGGGGGCCGTGACGGCCGGTTCGCCGCCGAGCAGGGCGAGCGGGGAGTCGTTCATGCCAGGAACTCCTTTGGGTCGGCGGGGCGGTGGGTGGTTGCGGAGGCGTAGGCGGCGGCCAGGAACGCGGTGTGCGGCAGGTGCGCGGCCGTTCCGGACGGGTTGGGGGCGGTGCCGTCCAGGACGCGGCAGAAGCGGTCGATCTGCACGGCGGGCGGGCAGGGCCAGGCCGGCTCGCGCAGCAGCGACTCGATCACCTGCCCGCCGGGGTCGAGGAGGCGCACGGTGCCGCGCTCGACGACGAGCGTGCCGTGCGGACCGGTGATGGCCAGGCGCTCGGTCTTCGGGCCGGCGGAGCGGGAGACCAGCAGCGAGCCGTACAAACCGCGGTCGTAGGTGAGGTGGACCAGGGCGGTGTCCTCCGCGTCGTACTCGGCGCCCGGCGCCGCGGCGGTCGAGGTGTCCGCGAGGACGCGGTCGGGCAAGCCGAGGTACCAGATCAGCAGGTCGATGAGGTGGTAGCCCATGTCCGCCAGGCACCCGCCGCCGGCGAGTTTCGCGCGGCCGCGCCAGCCGGCGCCCGGGTCAGGGCAGTGGAACGTGTAGCGGCCCTCGACCAGGTAGGGGGCGCCGATCCGCTCCAGCAGCTGGAGGGCGGCGGCGTAGACGGGGTGGAAGCGGCGCTGGACGGTGACCATCAGCTCAATTCCCGCCTTGTCGCACAGCGCGGCCAGCTCGGCCGCCTCGTGCGGGTCGGTGGCGCACGGCTTCTCCTTGAGTACGTGCACCCCGGCCTCGGCGCACGCGGCAACGACCTGCCGGCCGGCGTGGTGCGGTACCGCGGCGACGACGAAGTCCGGCCGGACCTCGGTCAGCAAGCGATCGACGGTGGTGAAGCCGGGCACCTGGTGCGCGTCGGCCGCGGCGGCGACCCGGTCGGCGTCAACGTCGCAGACCCCGGCGAGCTCGGCGAGGTGGCACTGGGCGAGGCCGGGCAGGTGGTCGCTGATGGCCTGACCGCCGAGCCCCACCATCGCGACCCTCTTGGGTGCGTTCATCGCTCACATCCCCTTTCGAATGCGCGGCGGCGGCCCGCCGTCCGGGCCGCCTGCCCTTCGAGGACACCGCGAACGCGAGGCCGGTGGCAGGGGCGTTGCCGTGGACCGCAAAGCCGTTTGCATCCCGTGCAAAGCCCCTGCCCGGGCCCGGCGTGTGCGAGTACGGTGTGCGGCGGCGCACTCCCGGCGAGCGGGGACGGGTATGGACGCGGTCAGAGCACAGCGGGATCCGATGGCTGGTAGCCCCGGGGAGCTGGTCCGGCAGGCGCGCAAGAAGCAGGGGCTGACCCTGGCCCAGCTCGGCGAGCTGGCCGGCTACTCCGCGGCCCAGGTCTCACGGTACGAGCGCGGCGTCTCGCCACTGACCGACGTCACCGTGTTGCGGCGCTTCGCCGACGCGCTCGGTATCCCGCCGCAGGACCTGGGGCTGACCGCCCCGCCCGAGGTCCGCCATGGGTGCTCGATCGGGCCAACTGCGGGCTACCCGCGGCTGCCACGTCCTAGGGTGGCGGGTACGGCTCGCCGAGGAGACGGGGAGGATCCGGTGCGGCGCAGGAAGTTGCTCGCCAACCTCGCGGTCACGGCCGCCGTGGCCGTCGGCGCCCCCATCCTGCCCGCCGGCAAGACACCCGACGAGGACGCCGCCGTTGGCGAGACCTTGGTAGCGCGCGTGCGGGACGCCATGCTCGGCCTGCACACCGCCACCGCCGTGCCGCCGATGGCGGTCCTGCGCGCCGACCTGGCCCGTGCCTTCACCGACTTCCACGCCTGCGCATACGGGAGCCTGTCCGTTCGGTTGCCCCGGCTGATCTGTGCGGCCCACGCCCGGGCCGGCGGTGAGGGCGCCGAGGAACAAGAGCTACTGGCCCACAGCTACCTGCTGGCCACGCGCATGCTGATCAAGCTGGACGAGCAGCAGCTCGGCTGGATGGCCGCCGACCGCGCCCGCCAGGCCGCCGAAGCCACCGGCGAGCCCCTGCTGATCGCCGAGGCCGCGCGGCAACTCGCGGTCCTCGCTCGCAAGGCCGACTGGCACGAGCAGGCACTGAGCATCGCCCTGGCGGCCGCCGACCACCCCGCCCTCCGCGGGGGACAGCCGGCGCTGGCGGCCCAGCGGGGCCTGCTGATCCAATCCGCCGCCTACACCGCCGCCCGCGTCGGCGACGCGGGCGGGATGCGGGAGCTGACCGGCGAGGCCGCCGCCATCGCCAAGAAGATCGGCCCGGCCGCCGTGCTGCGGGACCACGGCGGAGGGTTCAGCCCCATGACCGTCCAGCTGCACCTGGTCTCCGCCGAGAACTCCGCCGGCGACCCCTCCGCCGCGCTCGCCGCGGCCAAGGCGGTGGCACCCGGAAGCCTGCCGAGCACGGAGAGGCGGGCCCGCTACTACACCGACGTCGCCACCGCCTTCGCCCGCTCGGGCCGCCGGGACGACTGTATCCGCGCACTCCTGGCCGCCGAACACCATGCCCCTGAGGAAACTCACACTCGCCCGGCGGTGAAGTCGCTGGTCTCCGGACTGCTGGTCTCCGGGAGAACGACCACCGAGCTACGCGCTCTCGCCGCTCGTGTCGGTGTCCTCGTCTGACGGTTCGCTCACCATGCGGGAGGGGTCATCATCGCCGTACGGTCCGAAGGGACCTTCCTCACCCGGCTTCGCGCCGAGGTGCGGGGCGCCGCCCTTGGTGCGGTGGTAGCCGGGGATCACCGGTTGCTGTCTTCGAGCTGGGCAGAGATGCGGCTGGCCCGCAGTTCCCGCAGGTCCGGGATGTGGTTGTAGAGCGTGCCCGGGGAGACGCCGAGCATCTTGGCGATCGCGGTGATGGAGTGCTCGGAGTTGGGCAGCAGGTCCCGGGCCATGTTCAGGATCTTCTCGTCGACGACGGCGGGCCGGCCGCCGACCTTACCGCGGGCGCGGACGGCGGCCAGGCCCGCGCGGGTGCCGGAGACGATGAGTCGCGGATGAACTCCGCCAGGGCGGCGAAGACGTGGAAGACGAGCCGGTCGCCTTGAGGGCGTCGATCTGCCGGTCGAGCTTCTGTCCACCGGCGGACACCCGCGCGTATCCGATGCGGATCTCGGTACGGACGGCGGGCTCGGCGGCCAGCAGTTCGAAACCGTCGGGCTCAAGAGGAGCGGGCGCGCCCGGGATTGTGTCAGAAAACGGTCCCCTGAGGTTCTTGAACCACCCGGGTTGTTGAAGGAGTTTTTGAAGGACCTGGAGGCCTTCCGGGCGTCCGCCTGGTGATCTTCATTAAACGTCGGTTTTTGAAGGCTGTGACGTCCCCGTCGCCTTGCTGCGACCCGGGCAGCGAGGGCCTATGCATCACGCTCAGTTACTTGTCGGTTGGTTCGCTGTTCGTCAACGCCCATCCCTCCCGTCGCATGAGACCCGCGTTCCCGGGTAGCAGCCCGTTCGCCGCGGACGACGTGCCCCTCCGGGCACCGCCCGGCGCCCCCCACAGGGAAATCGGTGAAAGGAGTGGTGGCCTTGTTGATGGCTCACCCCGCTGTGCTGGCGAATCTCGTGGAGCAGTACACGGCGCTTGACCTGCTGCACGCGGAGTCCGGCGACCCGCAGGCCCGGCAGCGGATGGACGACGTCGCCTACCTCCTCTGCCTGGCCACGGGTACCAACGACGTGGACGCGGCGCTGATCGCGGCGCGCTACCGGCTGCCGGGCGCCCGGGTACGGGACGATTCCCTGCTGGCCGCCGGTGAGTGAGCGACGGCGGGCCGGGCCCGTCGGCCGGAGACCGTGTGAACGTCCGGCGAAGGGGTAACCGGAGGGCTCGGAAAGCACGCCGCGGATTCGCCGGTACCGCGGCCCGGCCACGAGACCGGCGGACGGCGGGCAGGCGGCGAAAGCAGCCGTACAGCAGCCGTGAAAGCAACAGGGCGAACAAGCAGGGAGGACACACCATGGCCACGGGTGAAACCGGTTTCAGCGACGTCGTCTTCGACCTCGTCTCGGTGCAGTACCACTCGCTCAAGGCGGGTCACGACTACGGACAGTACGTACGGGACGCCGAGAACGCCGGCAAGAAGGAGATCGCGGAGTTCTTCCGCTCGGTCATGGCCGAGGATTCGCGCCGCGCCGCCGAGTGCCACCGGTTCCTCAAGGAGCTGTCGGGTACGGACGCGGCGGGCCCGGCCGCCGGCTGAGCGGGTACGGACACCTGCGCCGAGGGGGCCGTTCCGTCCGGTACGGCCCCCTCGCCCGTCCCGCTCGGACCGCCCGGGCAGTCCCGCCGCCAGGCGGATCCCGCGGCGCGCCGACGGAAATTCCGGACGGCGGCACGCGGACCGACGGCCGGTCGAAAGGCCGGTCGAATTGCGGAAACCCACGGCCGGGAGTTCGCTGGAAGCGACGGTGAGACGCGAATGCGCTCGGCGGCCGGAATTCGGGCGCCGAACGCCCCCCGAAACGCACATCGCCGTACGAGCGGCCCCCGGCTCTCAGGCGCCGGGGCCGGAGCCGAAGCCGGCCACACCCGCTCGCGGCTTGCCGATATTCGGGACGGACCTCCGGAATCCCTTCCGGTGGCCGCACCCGCCGGCCCCGGCGCCGAATCCCCTGACGTCCCCGAAGTCCCGCGAAATGTCCCGTGAAGCGCGGAGGAACCGCCGTCGATATGACCGCCCCCGACACCCTGCCCGTCCTGACGTCCCTCGACGACCTGGTCGCCGTGGTCGAGCGTGGGAAGAACCTGTTCGTGCGGTGGTCGCGGGGGCCCGCGACGGACCTGGGCGCCGCCTCCAGCACCGACGACCTCACCGGTACCAGCCTGCCGGGCCTCTCCGTCAACGCCCTCGACGTCGAGCCGTGGTGGAACGACCGTCCGCTGCGGCTCTGGGTGGCCCGGCGCCTGTACGACTACTGCCACCTGCGCCGCGACAAGGGCCCCGGAGTACGGCCCTGGGTGCTGGAGGGCCGGGAGATCGGCCGGGGCCCCGACAACGAACCGCTGGTACGGGAGGTGCGCCCGCTCGCCTGGATCGACGGCGGGGTGATCGACGAGGCGGAACGCGAGGTCGTCCGCCAGCGCGGCCCCTGGGGGCCGCTCCGCAGATCGGCCCACGGCGAGCCGACGGGATGAGGGAGAAGCGCCCGGACTCCGCGGTCCGGGCGCTTCTCCGTGCGCTCTCCCAGCGCTCCGGCGGCGTCACCCCTCCAGCAGTTCGCGCATGACCGCGGCCGACCGCACCGCCGCGTCGCCGCAGCAGTTGTTGAACAGCACATGCACCTGCTCGGCCTCCCCCGCCAGCCGCCGGATCCGGTCCCGCCAGGGCGCCAGCTCCTCCGCCGTGTAGGAGTGGCGGTAGGCGTCCTCCTTCCCGCCGGTGCCCCACGCGGCCGATCGCCCGTGGAAGCGCACCACCGCCAGCTCGGGCCGGGTCACGGCGGCCACCGGCGGCACGGCGTCCGGCACGTCCTGGGCGGTGTCCACGGCCACCAGCGACATGTCGTGCGCCCGCAGCACCTCCAGCGTGCGTTCCCGCTCCTCCGGCCCGTACCAGCCGGGATGCCGGAACTCGACCGCCAACGGGAGCCGGCCCGCGCGCCGCCGGCACTCGGCCAGGAACGCGTGGCCCCGCTCCCCCGCCCGCACCCACGGCGGGAACTGGAGCAGCACCGCCCCCAGCCGCCCCGCCTCCCACAGCGGCCGCAGCGCCCCGGTGAAGCGCTGCCACAGCTCGTCCACCACGCCGCGCGGCAGCCGGGAGGGGGTCAGCCGGCGCTGCGGCGGCCCCGGCGGCCGGAGGTCGGGCGGCAGCGCGCCGGCCCGGGCGGAATGTCCGGTCAGCGTGGCGAACGCCTTGACGTCGAAGACGAAGCCGGGCGGGGTGCGTTCCGCCCAGAGCCGGCAGTTCCGGGTGCTGGGCATGCCGTAGTACGTGGAGTCGACCTCCACGACGGGGAACCGGGCGGCGTAGTGCCGCAGCCGCCCCTCGGGGTCGTCGCGCGCGGCCGGCGGGTACCAGCCGCTGCCCCGCAGGGCGGGATCCGTCCAGGAACAGGTGCCGACGAGGAACTTCTCCATGCGGGGGCGGTTACCCCGTCCCGGCTCCGGTCCGCACGCCTCGTCCGTCCTCCCGGCCGGCCCGGCCCTCGCGGCCCGCCCACGTCGCCGCCGGTGCGGTTGAACGGCCCCCGGCCGGTTATCCGTTGGGACGTGACGGCGACACGGAAGAGCACGGAAGAAGACGAGGCCGGGCCGGGACCCGGAGTGGAGCGAAGGGCACCGGACGAGCCGACGCAGTTGCGCGCCCGCTCCTGGCGGTCGGTGCTGCGGCGCACGGCGAAGGAGTTCGTGGACGACGAACTCGCGGACCGGGCGGCGGCGTTGACCTACTACACGATGCTCTCCCTCTTCCCGGCGCTGCTGGTGCTGGTCTCCCTGCTGGGCGTCATCGGGAAGTCCGCCGCGGAGAAGCTGCTGGAGAACCTCGACCACCTGACGCCCGGCCCGGTGCAGGACATCCTCACCGGCGCGGTGCGCCAGGCGAGCGCGAGCGGGGGCACCGGTTCCGTACTGGCGGTGGCGGGTCTGCTGGGCGCGCTGTGGTCCGCGTCGGGGTACGCGGCGGCGTTCATCCGGGCGTCCAACGCGGTCTACGACATCAAAGAGGGGCGGCCGGTGTGGAAGCTGACACCGCTGCGCCTGGCGGTGACCCTGGTCCTGATGCTGCTGGCGACGGCGAGTGCGCTGATCGTGGTGTTCACCGGCGGCATCGCCCGGCAGGCGGGCACCGCCCTGGGCATCGGGGACGAGGCGCTCAAGGTGTGGTCGGTGGCCAAGTGGCCGGTGCTCGTCCTGCTGGTGACGATCATGATCGCCATGCTGTACTGGGCGGCGCCGAACGTGCGCGGGCGCGGCTTCCGGTGGGTGACGCCGGGCAGTCTGGTGGCCCTGGTGCTCTGGATGGCGGTCTCGGCGGGCTTCGCGCTGTACGTCGCGAACTTCGGCACCTACAACAAGGTCTACGGGACGTTCGCCGGCCTGATCGTCTTCCTGATGTGGCTGTGGTTCACCAACCTCGCGATCCTGCTCGGCCTGGAGTTCGACGCCGAGCTGAGCCGCGAGCGGGCCATCCTCGGCGGTCACCCCGAGGACGAGGAGCCCTATGTGCCGCCCCGGGACACGAGCGCCTGGCCCGAGGGCGACGACGGCGCGGCCTGACCGACGGGGCCGGCGGGTCGCCCCCGCCGGCCCCTCCCCGGGCACAGGGGTCGCGGGGCCCGCGCCCCGCGACCCCCGGCCGTGGTCTACCAGCTCCAGTAGCCGTGCGAGATCCAGCCGGACACGCCGGTGGTCACGTCGTAGACCTTGTCCCACTGGCCGTCGCCGGAGACGTCACGGTGCGCCAGGCGGTGGTCGCTGTAGCACAGGCCGACGACCGAGCCGGCCGCGCTCGCGGCGGCGCGGATGCGGACGCCCTCGCCCCGGCAGTGGCCGTAGACGTCGTCGGCGTGCGCCGGCGCCGCCAGAGCGGCGCCGCCGAGCGTGGCGGCGGCCGGCAGGCCCGCCACGGCTGCGGCACGCTTGCCCGCGCTCTTCCCCGAATTACGGAATTCACTTCTTGCTCCTCAACGATGGTTCTACCGGAAACCGCAGGTCACGGCGTCCGGTGAAGAGGAAGCCAACAGTTGATGATTTTGGTGCGGGGGCCTGAGGCGATTCCAGGACATGTTCATGATCAAACAGTGACAGTACCGCCCCGGGGCGCCGCATGAGCGTTCGAACGGGGTGCTCGGGCGCCCGCCGACCCCGCATGTCCGGCGGCCGGCCGGGCACCCGGTACGGCGGGCGACGATCACGCCCCGGTCCCGCGACAGCGGTGACCGCAGGACACGGCACGAGCAAGTGGAGGGAACCCACATGAAGCATTCGAAGGAGCGGACCGCCGGCAAGCCCCGGACCGCCGCCGAGGAGGCCGCCAAGGAACTCGGCGAGATCATCGACCGGCCGGACCGGCGGCACGAGAGGGACGCGGCCGACGGCATCACGCCCAGCACCGAGGCACAGGAGTCCGTCCAGCGGGACCGGCACGGCCGCCACGACGGGGGCGCCGGCCGGCACGGGAAGGGCCGCTGACCGGCCGCCCGGCAGGCGGCGGGGCCGGCAGAGCGCGGCGGGCCGGCACCGCGATCACCGCCCGGGGGCCCGGCGTCGAGGCGTACGGGCCCGGGAGCGGGCCGGGGGTACGTACACCGGGGCCGAAGCCCTCGACCCCCTACCGACCCGCTTGAGCGTGCCTGAGCCCGCTGGAAAACGCCCGCGCCCTCGCCCGCCGACGTCACTCCGGTGCCCGGTCACCGCGCCCGCCGCCCCCGCGTGTCCGCCCGAGGAGCGCCGGGCAGCCGCACGGAGGAGACTGGAGGTGACGTCGCTGCGGGGCCGCGCGGGAGGAAGGAGCGCAGCATGTCCGACGACGCGATGGGTGACGAGGTCTACCAGCCGGTGCGTTCCGACACCCGGGACAACCCCGATGACCTCGACCTGGAGAACGCTCTCGACGGCGACGGCTTGGACGAGGTCCTCGACGAGGGCTGGTCCCCGCCGGAGAAGCCCTTGGCCGTGACCCACCACGGCACCACGGCCCGGGAGCAGCACGATCGGGAGAGCCTCGACCAGCGGCTGGCCGAGGAGGTGCCCGAGCCGCCCGTCCCCGACGGCGACGGGATCGGGGACCAGCCTCGCGACGGGGAACCGATCGACGAGGAGGCGGGCGACGTGCGCGCCGGGCGGCTCACCGGTACGGCCGACCTGATGCCGCCCCGCATGAACGACGTCTACGCGCGGGACGTCGGCGTCAACGGCGGCGCGGCCTCGGCCGAGGAGGCGGCGATGCACGTGATACCCGAGGAACCCGTGGTGCCACCGGAGGAGTTCGAGGGGTGAGGCTCCGGCACGGCGCGTGACCTCGCCGGGCGCCACAGGCGCATGCCCCGCCCGCCCCGCTCCCC
>NZ_JBPQTX010000112.1:0-20304 GCF_051386555.1 Streptomyces sp. URMC 126 | reverse complement strand
GTGTATAAGAGACATGTCCCACGCGGGGGCTCCGTTTGAACGGTGGGGTGGCCCGGTCCCTCCCCCAGAGGGGGCACCCCCGAAGCGCCCTGCGGGCTCCCCCAGAGGGGGTACCCCCAGTCCTCAAACGCCGGACGGGCTATATCAGCCTGTCCGGCGTTTGAGGACGAGCGGCGAAGCCGCGAAGGGGGGTCTGGGGCGCAGCCCCAGGAATCGGCGAAGGGGTGGGACCGGGGCACCTCACCTTTCCCGCGCAGCCTCCAGAGCCGCTCGCAGGTGTCCGTCGGCCGCTGCCAGCAACCGCCCCGCGTCAGCCGCGTCCACCTCCGCCAGGAGGACGAGGATCGCGTCCTTCACCTCCCCGTCCGTGGCCGCCAGCGCGGCCTCGATCTCCGCGTCCGGAGCTCCCGTCGCCAGGGAAACGATGTGGCGCGACCGCGCCCGCAGCTTGTCGTTGGAGGCGCGGAGGTCGACCATCAGGTTCCCGTAGGTCTTGCCGAGGCGGATCATGGTGATGGTCGAGAACATGTTGAGGACGAGCTTCTGCGCGGTGCCCGCCTTGAGGCGGGTGGAGCCGGTGATCAGCTCGGGGCCGACGACGATCTCGACGGCGTGTTCGGCGGCGGCGCCCAGGGCCGAGCCCTCGTTGCAGGACAGGCCGACGGTCAGGGCGCCGAGCCGGCGGGCCCGGGTGACGGCGCCGACGGCGTACGGGGTGCGGCCGGAGGCGGAGACGCCGACGACCGTGTCGTCGGGGGTGAGGTCCAGCGCGGCGAGGTCGGCCGCCGCCGCGTCCGCGTCGTCCTCCGCGCCCTCGACGGCCGTCACCAGCGCTTCCGGGCCGCCCGCGATCAGGCCCACCACCCGTCCCGGCTCGGTGGCGAAGGTCGGCGGGCACTCGCTGGCGTCCAGCACCCCCAGCCGTCCGGCCGTCCCCGCCCCCGCGTAGACCAGCCGGCCGCCGCGTGCCATCCGTTCGGCGATCGCGTCGATGGCGGCGGCGATGGCGGGCAGCCGGCCGGCGACGGCGGTGGCGACCGTCGCGTCGTCGGCGTTCATGACGGTCGCGATGTCCAGGGTCGGCAGCCGGTCGATGTCCGCCAGCTCGGGGCGGAACGCCTCCGTGGTGAGGTGCGCCAGCTGGGCGCGGAGGGCGGCGATGGCGCCGGTCGACGACATGATGGCCTCGCTCGGGTCAGCGCGGGTCGGCCCGCGGGTCGTGGCGGTGGGCGAGCGCCTCGTAGGAGGCGGAGAGGGCGGGCGCGGCCCGCTCGTACGTCCGTTGCGCGACCCCGATGAACAGGCAGTCCACCACGAGGAGTTGGCTCGTCCGGCTGGACATGGCCGCCGGGCGCAGCTCGCTCTCCCGGGCCGTGGAGGTGGCGAGGACGTGGTCGGCGTACTGGCCGATGCCGCCGGCCGGGTTGCCGGTGACGGCGACGGTGGTCGCGCCGTGTTCGAAGGCGACCCGCAGGGGTTCGATGACGTCGGTGGTCCGGCCGGAGTGGGTGATGGCGATGGCGACGTCGCCGGAGCGCAGCTGGACGGCGTTGGTGACGGCGAGGTGGGGGTCGGCGGGGGCGTGCGCGATCACGCCGATGCGCAGCAGTTTCTGGACGAGGTCCTGGCCGACGAGGTTGGAGGCGCCGATGCCGTAGACGTCGACGCGCCGCGCGGCGGCCAGCGCGGTGACCGCCGCCTCCAGCGCGGTGGTGTCCAGGCCCGCCGCGGTGTCGGCGAGGCACTCGGCCTCGTCGTGCGCGAGTTTGGCGACCACGCTCGGCAGCGGATCGTCCACGGTGATGTCGGCCGTGACGGACGGGGCCCGGCCGGCCGCCCGGTCGGCGGCCAGCGCGGCGAGGGCCAGACGCAGTTGGCGGTAGCCCGGATAGCCGAGGGCGCGGGCGGTGCGGACGACGGTGGCCTCGCTGGTCCCCGTGCGCTGGGCGAGCCCGGTCACGGTCAGGGCGGCCGAACCGGCGGGGTCGCCCACGAGGGCGTCGGCGACGCGCTGCATCGAACGGGTCATGGTGGGGGCGAGCGTGCGGACCTTGGCGGCGAAGGCGGCCGGCGCGGGCGGCGCGAGGGGCCGGCGCAGCGGGCGGAGACGACCTTCGGCGCTTTCCTTCGGATCGCTGCTCACTTGTTGAAAGGTATTTTCAGTTCGATGTGCCGTCAACCATCAGCGTCGCGGACAATGGTGCACATGGAGCTCGAACAAGCACTGCACGCGGCCCGGGCGCTCGTCCTCGACGACCTGACCGCCGGGGGCGTGGCCGATCCGGACGTGGTCTCGCTGGTCGAGGACGCGGTGGCCGGCCGGCGGTGGTGGGTCGAGCAGTGGCCGGAAGGCGTGGCCTTCATCGCCGGACTGATCGCCCAGGACGTGCAGGACGCCCTGCTGGAACGGCACGGCCGCTGGCCGCTGTGCCCGGTCTGCACGGACTCGGGCGACCCCCACGCCCTGGAGGTCGAGCCGGAGCTGGGCCCCGACCCGCACTGGGCCTGCACCAAGCAGGCGGTGATCGTGGCCTCCGTCGGCCGGCTGTCGTCCGCCCTGCGCCGCTGACGGGAACGGAGAGCGGAGAGCGGAGAGGACGGGGGGCGGGGTGGACGCCGGGACGGGGGCGACGGGCGCGCGCGGAATCGAGCGGGCGACCGAGCGCCGACGCGGGCGCGGGATCGGAGCGATCGGGTGACCCTCTACATCGATCCGCCGCAGTGGCCGGGGCACGGCCGGATGTGGTCGCACCTGGTCAGCGACGTGAGCTTCGACGAGCTGCACGCGTTCGCCGCCCGGCTGGGCCTGCCCGGGCGTGCCTTCGACGGCGATCACTACGACGTGGCGGAGTCCGTGTACGCGGACGCGGTGCGCCTCGGCGCGGTGGAGGTGCGCAGCCGGGACGTCGTGCGGCTGCTGCGCACGGCGGGGCTGCGGAGGCCGAAGCGGCCGGGGGCGCGCCGCGCGTGAGGGCCTCGGGCGGGTGCGCCTCGGGTGGGTGAGGGCCCCACGCGGAGGGCGGCGCCCGGTGGTGAGCCGGCGCCAGGACGTAAGCGGTGCCGCGTGGTGAGCCGCGCCAGGCCGTGCGCGGTGCCGCGCGGTGAGCCGCGCTAGGTCGTGAGCAGCGCGAGCTCCGTCGTGAGGTTGTGGCGGGCGGCGCGCTCCCACCGTTCGTACCCGCGCGGGGTGCGGAACAGCCGGGGCAGCGCGAGGAGTCCGCGGAGGACCGCCGCGCGGCCGGCCCGGAACGCCTCGTCCGGCACGAAGCCGTACTCCTGGCGGACCTCCGCCGCGTACGTCGCGTACGCGTCGGGGGAACCGCCGAGGACGGCGAGATCGGCGTCGCACAGCAGCTCGCCGTTGCGGTCGCCGGGGGCCGGGTCGTGGCCGACGGTCAGCAGGACGAGCCGGACGACCTCGGCGGTGACGTCCTCGGGGATCCCCAGCTCGGCCAGGGCGCGGCCCGCGAGCCGGGCGCTGCGCTCCTCGTTGGTCGAGCGCTCGGGCAGGTAGACCGCGTCGTGGAACCAGGCGGCGAGCCGGACGGCGGCGAGGTCGCGGGCCGTTTCGGCGTGCTCGGCGAGTTCGTCGACGCGGTCGAGCACGGCGGTCAGGTGGGCGACGGTGTGGTAGCGGCGCTGCGGCTCCGACCAGCGGGCGAGCAGGTCGGCGGCGTAGCGGGCGGGGTCCGGCTCCGGCTGCCCGGCGGGCTCCGGCCGTCCGGCGAGCTCCGGCCGTCCCGCGGACTCCGGCCGTCCCGCAGCGGACTCCGGGTCGCGAGCCGTCAGTACGGCATGGGCCCAGCGCTCTTCGAGCGAGGGGCCGGAGGAGTGCTCGGAGGGGGCGGCGGAGGCGGCGGGGCGCTCGGCGGGGATGGCCATGGAGTCATTGTGGAGCAACCGCGAGTGTGCCGACGGGAACGTTCCGCGAGGGGCCCGCTTCCTCGGCGGGCGACGGTGTGGCACCCTTGTTACATGTCTAGACCAATTCTCGAAGTGATCGCGCTGGACGCGGCGGACGCGGTGGCGGCGCGGGCCGGCGGGGCGGACCGGCTGGAACTGGTCAGCGACATCGCCGCCGACGGCCTGACGCCTTCACTCGAGACGTTCGCGCGGGTCCGCGCGGCCGTCGACATCCCGGTCCGCGTGATGCTGCGGTCCTCCGACGGCTTCGGCGCGGGTGGTGCGGCGGAGCTCGACGCGCTGTGCGCGGCGGCCGGCGCGCTGCGGGCGGAGGGTGCCGAGGAGTTCGTCCTCGGGTTTCTCACGGAGGACGGGCGCGCGGACCTGTCCGCCGTCGACGCCCTGTGCGAGGTGATCGGGCCGGACGCCCGCTGGACGTTCCACCGGGCCCTCGACCGCGCCGCCGACCGGGACGCCCTGCGCAAGCAGCTCGCCGACCGCCCCGGTCTGGACACCTACCTCACCGCCGGTTCCGCCTCCGGCGTCGACGACGGCCTTTCCACCCTGCTGGCCGAGGCCGCGCGCGGTGACGAGCCCGGGTACGAGCCCCGCATCCTCGTCGGCGGCGGCCTCAAGCTCAAGCACGTGCCGGTGCTGCGTGAGGCCGGGATCGAGGGCTTCCACATCGGGGGCGCGTCCCGTCCCGGCGGCTGGGACGCGCCGGTGGACGCGGCGGCGGTGCGGGTGTGGCGGGAGACGCTGGGCGGGTAGTGCGACCGGGGCCGCCGCCGAGGGGAGCGCGGGGCACGTCCTGCGGGCCCCCTACCGTCGTCAGGCGGTCGGGAGACGGCCGTCGGCGGCTCCTGTGGCGGGCCGCGCCGGCGCACCGCTCACACCGGCTGTGCTCTTCGCGCCCCTCGGGTCGCCGGCGCCCTCCACTGGACCGGTGGCCTCCGTCGCGCGTACGGCCCCGCCCGCCGCTCGCGGCGTCCCCCGGACCGTCCCCAGGGTGGTCGCGACCGCGGCCAGCGCCGCCGCCACCGACACCAGCGGGAACCAGCGCTCGCCGAAGACGCCGATCGCCGTACTGCCGACGACACCGGCCGCGGCCAGGCCGAGGTAGATCGAGCTGCTGTTCAGCGACATCAGCAGGGGCGCGTTCGGCGGGTCCACGGAGACCAGCCGGTGCGGCAAGGCGACGGCCATCGACCAGCCGGCCAGCGGGCTGAGCACGGCGTAGCAGAGGGCGCCGGGCATCGACCCCGAGAGCCAGGGCAGGGAACCGAAGGCCAGCGCCAGGACGGTGCCACCGGTGAGCAGGACCGTACGGACGCCCAGCCGGTCGACGAGGCGGCCGCCGAGCCAGTTGCCCGCCACCGACGCGAAGCCGGTGACCAGCAGGACCAGCGTCAGCCGGCTCTGGTCGCCGCCGGTCGCGGGGCGAATGGCGGTGGCGAGGTAGATGTAGACGGAGTTGACGCCGACGAAGGTGGCGAACGTCGTGAACATGCCCGCGAGCACCTGACGGTCGCGCAGCGGCGCGAGGCGCTCCCGCAGCCGGGGCGAGCCCGTCGGGGCGGGGAGTTCGCGCAGCAGCGCGGCGAGGCCGAGGAGCGCGGCCGCGCCCAGGGCGGTGACCAGCCACATCGTCCAGCGCCAGTCGGCGCGCCCGAGGTAGGCGCCCAGCGGGACGCCGAGCACGGTGGCCACCGTCATGCCGCCCATCACGGTGGCGATGGCGCGCCCGCGCCGCTCGGGCGGGACGAGAGCGGTGGCGACGGCGTTGGCCGTCGGGGTGTAGAGCGCGGCGCCGACGGCGGCGAGGACCCGGGTGGCCAGCAGCGTCCCGTAGTCCGGGGCGAGCGCGCTGAGCGCGTTCGCCGCCGTGAACACGCCGAGCGCGGTGAACAGCACGCGCCGCCGGTCCCAGCGGGCGGTCAGGGTGGCGAGGACGGGCGCGAACAGGGCGTAGACCAGACCGAAGACGGCGACGAGCTGCCCGGCGGCCGGGACGGACGTGTGCAGGTCCTCGGCGATGCCGTCGAGGATGCCGGTCATGACCATGGAGTCGGTGCCGACGGCGAAGGCGCCGAGGGCGAGCAGGAGCAGGCGAAGACGCACGGGAGTCCTTCCGGACGGTTCCTCACGGGGACGAGTAAGGTTGGACGCACGTCAAACAATAGAGACAGTTGGATGACTGTCAAACAAAAATCCGGGCGTGGCCGTGCCCGGGACGGAAGGTGGGTACCCGTGGAGGGAGAGCTGCTGCCGCAGCCGGACGCGGCGGACATCAAGCTGGAGAAGGTCCTCAGCGCGCTCGGCGACCCCGTCCGCCTGCACCTCTTCCGCGCCTTCGGCGCCGACGAGCAGTGCGACTGCGACGCCGCCCGCCTCGGCCTCGGCCACCTGCACAAGTCGACGCTCTCGCACCACATGCGCGTCCTGCGCGAATCCGGCGTCACCTCTACCCGCGCGGTCGGCCGCAACCGCCACGTCAGCCTCCGGCGCGCCGACCTCGACGCCCGCTTCCCGGGGTTGATCGACGCGCTGCTGGCGGCGGCGGGGGAGGGGGAGTCGGGGCAGCAGGGCGCGTAAGGCGGGAGCCGGGCGCGTAGGGGCGGGCGGGGCCGGGCGGCGGCCCGGGACCCCTGGCCGCCCCGGCGGGCCGTACCCGCCGTACCGCCTTGCCGGCCGCGGTTTCGGCTTGTCCTGTGGCGATTTGGCGGGAAAGCGCATTCCACGGATGTTTTCCGTGTGCCGGATGCGGGAGAACCCGCACCCTTGACCCGCCCGCCGGGCCGGTGATGTGCTGTGGCCGATGTGACAGGAATGGCGGGAACGGCGATCGGGGAGTCGTGGCCCTCAGGGCCGGTGATTGCGGCGGCGCCCCATATCGCGCGTACCCCTCATATCGCAGATGGGAACTCGGTCGAAAAGGTCATACGGCGCGGGTGAATCCACCCGGTAAGGATCCGGAAGGTGAAATTCTCTGTGAAGAAGGTGAGTTTGCGCGGCATGGCCGTCGCTGCCGTGCTGGCTTCGGCGGTCACTCTGGTGGCAGCCGGGCCCGCAGCGGCCGACGGCAAGGTCGACTGGAAAAGCAAGAAGAGCGGGCTCTGCCTCTACGCGGACACGACGGTGGGAGCTCTTCTGGACCGCTGTTCGTACGAGTCCTTCTGGTACGAGGAGAAGTGGCCTTCTCTCGGTAACAACTGGACCATTCATGTGAACGACAACCAGGTGTACTGCCTCGACAGCAACACCCGGGGGTCCGCCTACATCAGCAAGTGCGAGAACCCCAGGAACAACAAGTACCAGCTGTGGTCGGAAGAGAAGTGGTCCGGGGGGTGGGTGCTCAAAAACGTCCAGACGGGGAGATGTCTCGGAACGGGAGACAGGGAAGGGAGTTACACCTTCGCCAAGACGTATCCGTGCAAATCAACCGACGACCGCATTTTCTGGGAGTGATCTGACGGGCGGTCGATGCGAGGAATTGACTGGCACCTCTTGTTTGTTGTGAGTTCCCTTCGGGGAGGCTCGGCAGTCGTCCGTCGACGGCTGTCGTGATGGTGCGACCACGGCCGCCGTATCGGGGGGCGCGGCGAGCGGCCGCGTCCCCCGGAAGCCGGAACCGGGAAGCCGGGAGTGGCTGCCTTACGCCAGAGCCGCCGGCAGTGGCTCCGCGTGTAGCACGGTCAGGCCCGACACCGCTCGGGTCAGGGCCACGTACAGCCGTCGCAGGCCCGTGCGTTCGTCCGGTTCGCCGGAGACGACGGCGGCGGGTTCGTCGAGGACGACGTGGTCGTACTCCAGGCCCTTGGCGAGGGAGGCCGGGACGAGGGTGAGGCGGGCGTCGGGGGTGGTCTCCTCGCCGGGGGCGAGGTGGGGGAGGCCGGCGGCGGTGAGGGCCGCGGCCAGGGCGGGGACGCGGGCGTCGGCCGCGATCAGGCCGATGGAGCCCTCCCGTTCGAGGGAGGAACGGCAGGCCGCGACCACCGCGTCGTCCAGGGCGGACGGGTCCGCGACGGCGCGGACCGCGAAGTCGCCGGCGGCCTCGCGGACCGAGGTGGCCTCCGTGAGGCCGGGGGCGATGGCGGGCAGCAGCCGGGACGCGTAGGCGATGACCTCGCGGGGGACGCGGAAGCCCTGCGTGAGCTCCTCGACGGCCGCGTCCGGCTTGCCCAGGTGGACGAGCGCCTCCCGCCAACTCGCCGTCGCCCAGGGCGTGGTGCCCTGCGCGATGTCGCCCAGCACGGTCGCGGAACCGGTGGTGCAGCGGCGGCCGACCGCCCGGTACTGCATGGGGGACAGGTCCTGTGCCTCGTCCAGCACCACGTGCCCCAGGGAGGGCGTCCGCTGGACGAGGTCCGTCACCTCGTCGATCAACACCGCGTCCGCCGCCGACCACTTGGCCGTCCGTACGCTCCGCGCGGGCTTCGCCCACAGCACGGCGCGCTGTTCGTCCTCCGTCAGCACGCCGGCCGCGTGCTCGGCCAGGAACTCCGGGTCGGAGAGCAGCCGCAGCACCAGCTTCGCCGGGTCGACGACCGGCCAGACGGCCTTGACCGCCGCCTTCACGGCGGGGTTGCGGGCCACCGCGTCCTGCACCCGGTCGTCCGGCGCCTCGCCCGCCTGCTCCATCCGGACGAGCACCGCGTGCGCGATGCGCTGCGGCAGGGCCTCGCGGGCGGCGCCGTAGCGGATGTCGCGGGCGAGGAGCTCGCGGACGATCTCCTCCACCTCGTACGCCGGGACGCGCCAGCGCCGTGAGCCGCGCACGACGACCACGGGCTCCGTCGGCATCGTGACCCCCGACCGCACCGCGCGGCGCAGCACCTCCGCCATCCGCGCGTCACCCTTGATCCGGGCGGTCTCGGCCGGGTCCGTGCCGCGTACCTCCACATGCGCGACCAGGTCGTCGACGGTGGCCTGCGCGACGTTCAACTCGCCCAGCGCGGGCAGGACCTGCTCGATGTAGCGGAGGAAGGACCGGTTCGGTCCGACGACGAGCGTGCCGGTGCGGGCCAGCCGCTCGCGGTGGGCGTACAGCAGGTAGGCGACGCGGTGCAGGCCCACCGCCGTCTTCCCGGTGCCGGGCGCTCCCTGGACGCACACCGTGCCGCCGATCCCGGCGCGGACGATCTCGTCCTGTTCGGGCTGGATGGTGGCGACGATGTCCCGCATCGGGCCGACGCGCGGGCGCTCGATCTCGGCCTGGAGCAGCGCGCTCGCCTGCTCGGCGCCCGACGCGTCCGTCAGGTCCTCGTCCTCGTACGCCGTCAACTCGCCGCCGGTGTAGCCGAACCGACGGCGCCGGCCGACGCCCTGCGGCTCCTTCTTCGACGCCCGGTAGAACGGCTGCGAGACGGGCGCGCGCCAGTCGACGACCATGGGGTCGCCGTGCGCGTCGTGCACGTGCCGCCGCCCGATGTAGAACCGCTCCGCGCCGCCGCCCTCGCCCGCCGCGTCGGCCGGCGCCTCGGTGTAGTCCAGCCGTCCGAAGAACAGCGGGGCGTGCGCGAGGTCGGCGAGCGCCGTGATGCGCTCCTCGATCTGCCGCGTGAGGATCTGCGCGTTGACCCAGTTGGCCGTGACGTCCTTGATGTCGAGCGCCTCGACGTCCTCCCGCATCGCGCGCAACGCGGCGCGGGAGGCGGCGAGATGGGCGCGCTCGTGGTGGAGGGGGTCGAGCGAGTCGAGAGTGGTCTCGGGGTGCTGGTCGGGGGCGTGCGCGGGCACGGCATGGCCTCCAGGGCGGCGAGCTGTGGGCGTGCGGTACGAGCGGGGAACCGGCCGGTTTCCGTCCGGACGGCGGCGCTCCCGGGCCACTCGGCGGGAGGCGGAAGTCCGCGATTCTACGGACGGGGCCGGAATGCCGCCAATGTTTTTCCGCGCGCCCCCGGGTGACTCTCAGGGTCGCCGTCCGTCTCCCGTAGGGGTAGGCGTTATCCCTGAGTCGTACGGCGGGGGGCCCGCGTTTACATCGCCAGGGCGATGTATCGCGGCCCCGCGGATTCCATCATGGACACATGACCACCGCAGGGATCACCTCAGCCGCCCAGGGCGCCGAGCACGGCGCCTCCACCGCCCTCTCCCACGCCTTCCGTGCTCTCAAGGTGTTCGCCGGCACGGCCGTCAGCGTCGTCCTCCTCGGCCGCTTCGAGGGCGAGGAGACGCTGGTCAAGCGCTGACGGGCGACGCACGGGCCCCGCCCCTCGGCGCCCCGGCCCCGCTCTTCGGACCCGCCGTCTGAGTACCCCTACCCCTACGGACTGAGTACCCGCCCCGATCCGCCCGCCGCCGTCGGCCGATGGAATCGGGGACATGACCTCTCAACCCACGAGAACGTCCGAGCCCGCTCCCGACGCCGCCCCCGCCCCGGGCGAGGGCCTGTTCCGCCGCCTGTGGCGGTGGGCCGACCGGCGCCTCGGGCCGGCCGATGAGCGCTGGGCGAAGGCTCCCGTCGCCGCCTCCGTCGTCTGCTTCCCGGCGCTGCTGTTCTACGCGTGCAACATCCACGAGCTGGGGCTCGACACCCGGCGCTCGGGTGCGACGGCGACGGTGTTCGCGGGGCTGCTGGCGCTGGCGGTGGCGTGGCTGCTGCCGCACCGGCGGAGCTTGCGGTCAAGCCGTGTCACGTTCGCGATCACCGGAGCCGCTCTGCTGCTCGTGTACGCCCTGTACTTCGTGTACCTCGTGGTGATCTGGCTCTGCTTCGTGTGACCGGGGCGCCCGGCCGCCAGCGGGGGCGTCCCGCCGTCGGGCGTGGGCGTCCCACGGCCGGGCGGGGGCATCCGGCCGCCGGGCGTGGGCGTCCCGCCGTCGGGCGGGGGCGTCCCGCCGCCGGTCGCGGTGGCGTTCCCCCGTCGGACGCGGGTACCCCCGCCCCGCCGTCACCTCAGGCGTCGTCCCCCGCCAGCAGCTCGTCCGCGTCCACGATCCGGTAGGCGTATCCCTGCTCCGCCAGGAACCGCTGCCGGTGGGCCGCGAAGTCCTGGTCGATGGTGTCGCGGGCGACGACCGAGTAGAAGCGCGCCTCGTGCCCGTCCGCCTTCGGGCGGAGGACGCGGCCGAGCCGCTGCGCCTCCTCCTGCCGGGAGCCGAACGTGCCGGAGACCTGGATGGCGACCGTCGCCTCCGGCAGGTCGATGGAGAAGTTCGCGACCTTCGACACGACGAGCACCGAGATCTCGCCCTGCCGGAACGCCTCGAAGAGCTTCTCGCGCTGCGCGTTGCTCGTCTCGCCCTTGATGACCGGCGCGCCCAAGTGCTCGCCCAGCTCGTCGAGCTGGTCGATGTACTGGCCGATGACCAGCGTCTGCTCGCCCGCGTGCCGGCGCACCAGCGCCTCGGTGACCTTCCGCTTCGTGGCCGTCGTCGCGCAGAAGCGGTACTTCTCCTCCGCCTCCGCCGTCGCGTACGCCAGCCGCTCGCCGTCCGTGAGGTTGACGCGGACCTCGACGCAGTCGGCGGGCGCGATGTAGCCCTGCGCCTCGATCTCCTTCCACGGCGCGTCGAACCGCTTCGGCCCGATCAGCGAGAACACGTCCGACTCCCGCCCGTCCTCCCGCACCAGCGTCGCGGTCAGGCCGAGCCGCCGCCGGGCCTGGAGGTCGGCGGTGAACTTGAAGACCGGCGCGGGCAGCAGGTGCACCTCGTCGTAGACGACCAGACCCCAGTCGCGGGAGTCGAACAGCTCCAGGTGGGGATAGATCCCCTTCCGCTTGGTGGTCAGCACCTGGTACGTGGCGATGGTGACCGGGCGGATCTCCTTCTTCGTCCCGCTGTACTCGCCGATCTCGTCCTCGGTGAGCGACGTCCGCTTCACCAGCTCGTGCTTCCACTGCCGGGCGGAGACCGTGTTCGTGACGAGGATCAGCGTCGTCGCCTTCGCCTCGGCCATCGCGCCCGCGCCGACCAGCGTCTTCCCCGCGCCGCAGGGCAGTACGACGACGCCGGAGCCGCCATGCCAGAAGCCGTCGACGGCCTGCCGCTGGTACGGGCGCAGCGCCCAGCCGTCCTCGCGCAGCTCGATATGGTGCGCCTCGCCGTCCACGTACCCGGCGAGGTCCTCGGCGGGCCAGCCGAGCTTCAGCAGCGCCTGCTTGATCTGGCCGCGCTCGGACGGGTGGACGGCGACGGTGTCCGGGTCGATCCGGGCGCCGACCAGCGGCTTGATCTTCTTGGACCGCAGGATCTCCTCCAGCACCGGCCGGTCCGTGCTCTCCAGGACCAGCCCGTGCACCGGGTGCTTCGACAGCCGCAGCCGCCCGTAGCGCGCCATCGTCTCGGCGACGTCCACGAGCAGCGCGTGCGGCACGGGGTAACGGGAGTGGGTGACGAGCGCGTCGACGACCTGCTCGGCGTCATGCCCGGCCGCCCGTGCGTTCCACAAGCCGAGCGGCGTCACGCGGTAGGTGTGCACGTGCTCGGGAGCGCGCTCCAGCTCGGCGAAGGGCGCGATCGCCCGGCGGCAGGCCTCGGCCTGCTCGTGGTCGACCTCCAGGAGGAGCGTCTTGTCCGACTGGACGATCAGCGGTCCGTTCACGTACGTGCGTCCTTCCGTGCGGCCAAACGTCCAGTGTGCCTCATCCGCCGATTCCTGCGGCGGGCTCGCGGCGGGCGCCGGCCCTGTTCCGTACCTGGTCGGCGAGGTCTAGGGCTTCACCAGCCCGCTTCGCATCGCCGGTCTGCTCGTACAGGGCCGCGGCGAGTTCCAGGTTTTCCAGCGCCTCGGTGTTGTTTCCCAGCTGGAGCAGCGCGGCCGCGAGACTGCTGAGCTCATCGGCAAGGGCGTGGTCGTCCTCGCTCTCCAGGAAGGCCTCCAGAGCGAGGGTGTGCAGACGTATCGCCTTATGCCATTTTTCCTGTCGCTGACGTACGAGAGCCATGTTGCCCAGAGTCATCGCCTCGCTACGGCGGTCTTGCAACCGTCGGAAGGTGACCAGTGCCTCCTGCTGCGCGGTGAGGGCGTCTTCGAACCGTCCTGACGCGATCAGCGTGCCGGCGAAGTTGGACATCTCGACCGCTCGCTCGTGAGGTAGAAGCAGGCCGTTGGGCATGTCGAGCGCACGCCGGTGCAACTCCGCCGCGTTTTCGGCCTCGCCGCTGTTGCGCATCACCATGGCGAGACTTCCCAGAGCCTGGGCGTAATTACGCAGGTCTCCTTGCTTCCGGAAGATCTTCCCGGCCTTGCGGAGGATGCGGGCTGCCTCCTCGGCACGACCCAGCTCGACCAGTGTCTCGCCGAGGTTGCTCAGCGCACGTGCCGCACCCAGCTGGTCCCCGCCGCGCTTGAACAATCGCGCGCTTTCGCTGTGAGCCGCCACGGCTTGCTCGAACTCGCGTTGATCGTGCAGTGAGAGCCCAAGGTTGTTCAATGCGCCTGCCAGAGCTTTGCGCTTCCGTAGCTTCCGGCAGATCTTGATGGCCTTTTGATGTGAGCGTACGGATTTGCGCAGCATGCGGAGGTCCCGAAGCACGACACCTCGGGAGCTCAGCAACGCGGCCTCACGCCTACGGTCTTCTTGCCTTCGGCTCGACCGGATGCCGGCGGCCAGCACGCGACTGGCGTCATCCGAGTAGCGCGCCTCCATGAGGAACTGCGATACGGGTACCGCGAGAGCCGCGCATACCAGGTCGTCTTTTGCCTGGTGAGACCAGGCGGTTGCCGCAACCAGGGTCGGGCGTTCGACCTCTAGCCACTGCAATGCCGCGGTTCGATCGGTGAAGGCCTCAGTCGGCGGCGTTTCAGGCGCGAAGAGCGCCTGGCATGCGAGGGTGGCCATCTCGTGGAAGTGGGCGAGCAGGCGCGCAAGGGCCTCACCCCAGGCGTCGTCACCGGTCATGAGCTTTTCTCGGGCGTAGAGACGCAGGAGGGTGTGCAGCTGCCAGCGGCCGTATGGCTCGCTCGGCTCGATCAGGTGCCGACGGGCCAGGTCCTGCAGGAGGCGTTCCGTTTCCTTTTCGTCTCCGCCGTGCAATTGGGCTGCGGCTTGGGTGGAGAAATCCGGGCCGGGGTTCAGCCACATCAGTCGGAACAGCTTTGCCTGGTCTTTTGTGAGTCTTCTGTATGAAAGGTCGAAGGCTGCTGTAACGGCGCGTTCTTCTCGACTCAGTGCGGACAGCCTGGAATGAGCGTCCTTGAGAAGCCGGTGAAGGCTGGACAGGGTCCGGTTCGGGATGTCGGCGAGCAAAGAGGACACAATGCACAAGGCCAGGGGCAGGCCGCCGCACAGTGCGATGAGCCGATCGGCCTCCTCGGTCTCATTTGCCACCCGAGAATCGCCGGGCCGGGCTGCGCGAAGTGTTGCGTCCAAAAGTGCACGCCCAGAGCTGATGGAAAGCACGCCCAAGGTAATGTTCAGGGCGCCTAGTTCGCTCAACGAATGCCGTGACGACACGAGCGTTGCCGTGGTCCCGTCACTCGGCAGGAGGTAGTGAATCTTTTCGGTGGCCGGTACGTCGTCCAGGACGACCAGGACTCGCTGCCCGGCGGCAGCCAGTGCGGCGAGCGCGGAGCGGTAGATGTTCGCCCGTTCCTCGATTCCGGGAGGAATGTGCTCCGCAGGGATGCCCAGTGCCCTCAAGAGCGTGCCGAGTGCCCGCTTCGGCGAGACCTTTCGCTGCTTGTCATAGCCGTGTAGATCAGCGAAAAGGACCCCGCCAGGGAACCATCCCTCTTCCCGTAGCGCCTGGTGAGCGGCCTGGAGTATGAGTTCCGTCTTGCCTGCTCCGGCAAGCCCTGACACCGTCACCATGCCGGACGCTGGTTCCGCTGACGGCGACAGGGCCGCATGGATCCGCTCCGTCTCGGCTTGGCGGCCGACAAAGACGGCCGACTTCCGGGGGAGCCCCGCGAGTGCGGGATCCGGCCGGTCCGGGAGCGTCAGAGTGATGGTCCGCCCCTGGATCACCACCCCGAAGAACACCCCACCGCTGATGTGATTCTCGGTTCGGTCGTTCACTTGCTCGCGGCCTGCCGATGCCGGGCGACGGCCCTCTTGTAGGCGATCAGCTCCGCGGCGGTGAACATGCTCATGGTTTCCGTAGTGACCAGGTAGCCGACTTCGCGCGAGGCGTGAATATATGCAGGGTCAAGGCCCAACTCGACGGCACATTCTGCCATGGCGAGCATCATTTCGTCGAAGTGCTCTCTGGTGAGACGAGTGGGTTCATCGGCTTCAGGGTCGAAGAGGATCGGATCACCCGGTCCCGGGTCACGTCCGAATTTGACTCGGAATGCTTCCCGCTGAGCCTCCAGCGCTTCCATGAGATTCCGGCCGTGTTCGGTTTCGGTTGAGATCCGCACCAGGGAGCTGCCATCCGCATTCCAGATGCGTTCCACGGGATGATCAGTTGCGCGGTGTTCTGCACTTGTACTGCTCCGGTTCTTGCGGACCTTGCGCAGTACGGTCTCTCTGACGGCGGCGCGCCGTTCGGCCCATCGCTCGTCCGGGCCCTCGTCCGTGGCGTCCGAACCATCGACGCTGTCTGAATGCTCGCGCTCGGCTGCCCTCTCGCGAGCTGTTGCACTGAGGCTCATCCGGGCGTGCATGCCCACCCAGTCCAGCATGTCCGGGGTCACCACGGTGTCCCGTGTGGCCACCTCGGCTATGCCCAGCTCGAAGGAGATGCGTGCCAGAGCGAGACCGGGAGAGCTGGTCCATAGCAGGGCCTCAGAGGGGATTGGTTCTGTGAACGCGGGCACAGCGAACAGGTGCTTGAGGGTGTCTGAGGTAGATAGTCCCAGCTCTGGTGCCAGAAGGAGGATGTCGAGGACCGGTACGAGCGTCGACCTCTCGTCCACGGAAAGAGCCCATGCCGCGGCATGTTCTCCCGTGTCCTCCAAGAGTTCGCCCGGTTTGGTCATAAGCGCCGCATACAAGCTCCCCAGCAGAAGTACGGGTTCCTCCTCCACTGACAGTCCGAGGTCGCGGAAGCGGTTCAGCCCGTGCCGGAGAACGGCTATGGGCGAGTCATCGGCCCGGAAGTCCTTGCCGGCGTTCCGCCAGAACCGCTCGATGCGCTTTTCGCTGTCCACCGGTGGGTCGGGAAGCTGTAGATCCAGAGGTGGCCCGAAGACCGAGCGTGATTCCTGGAGGGCTGTCTCCGGCAACAATCTTCGGGGGATCCGGCGTTGATCGAGGCCGGCCGCTTCAAGTCGGCCGACGAGCGCCAGCATGAGCTGCCCGTCGTCGACGGGCAGCCCCAGTTCCTTGCTCGCCGCGACGACCTCGCGGACGAAGCGCTGAATGCCCTTGCCGTGCACGCTGCCTCGTAGGAGTCGCAGCCACGCGTCGCGGGCGTTGGCGAACTCGTACTCATCGCGGAAGGTCCCTGGCCAGGCCGTCCCCAGGAACAACATGTCCAGCGGGTCCATCTCCGAGTACCAGTGCGGCTCGGTTCCCTCGTGCTGGGCGTAACCCAGTGCTCCATAACCGAAGGCGTAGGCACCGGCCAAGCTCAACTTTCCCGGTGAATTGAGGCGCAGAAGGCGCTGGAGTGCTTCCGTCCCGAGCGCTTGTGCATCGTCACCGCAAGAGACCCCGGCCCTGGATACGGGTGAGGACGCCTGAGGCGTCCTTCTCGCACGCCGTTCCTGCTTCTTCTTTGATGTCTTTCCCACTTCACCCTCCCGGACAGAAGGATGGCGCATGACAGCGTGCCGGGCCGGTGGATTCGGGGGACTGGTGCGAAGGTCGGCTGACGGCGCCGGTGGCGGGTCCGCTCGGGCAGCGCCCGGACTCCGGCTAGGGCGTGGCCTCATGTGGCTGATGAGGCTGGTCGCCGGCCCGCCCCGGAGTGTCACCGTGCTGCGTTGAACACGCGGATATGTGGCACACATCACTGCGCCGCAACGTGATCTAGATTGCTGGCATCCTCACCATGCCCGCCGATCGACAGGTGAAGCAGTTCAACGTCTACCTGCCCACCGACCTCATCCAAGAGGTCAAACACCACGCCGTCGATACCGAACATCGCTCTCTTCGATCGTCGAGACGGCCCTGGCCGAGTACTTCCGGCGTCTCGCGGACACGGGTGCGGACGCGGGCGCCGGGGAGGGGAGTGCGCATGACGACGAGTGACGGTGTCACCGACGGGATCAAGGGGTTTCTCGTCGAGATCCGGAACCACGGGGCGACCGCCGCGTTCTGGAAGTCGCTGGGACAGGAGAGCGTGGTCGACGCCGAGGCGTTCGCGCCCGCTCGTGCGGCGGAGTTCGCCGAGGCGTTCACGCCGACGCATTGGGGCGTCCGGCAGGCGCTGGTCCTGAACCCCGACGGGCGGACGGTCGTCCTCGAAGCGCCGCTCCAAGAGGGCCACCGTGGCTGACCCGCGGACCGCTGACCCCGACCACACCGCCGTCCGCGTCGCCCTCTGGCGTGCCCTGCACGTGCGGGCCGACGCGTCGCCGCATGTGCTGAGCGACGGGATCGGGCTGGCGCTCGCCGGCCCCGGGCCGGACTGGCGGGAGCGTGGCGACATGACGATGCCGGGTGTCGCGGGGGTGCGCGCGTCCGTCGTCGCTCGTGCCCGGTTCGTCGAGGACCTCGTCGCCGAGCGGGCCGCCGCCGGGGTGACGCAGTACGTCATCCTCGGCGCGGGCCTGGACACCTTCGCCCAGCGCCGCCCCGAACTCGGCGCGTCCGTCAGGGTTTCGAGGTGGACCAGCGGGGCGCGCAGGTGCGGGGGCGGCTGGCCGAGCTCGGGTACGTGTCGCCGCCCTGGTCGGCCTTCGTGCCCGTCGATTTCGAGGCCGGCGACTCGTGGTGGGAGCGGCCGGGCGAAGCCGGTTTCGCACCGGGCGCCCCGACGGCCTGCGCAGTTCCTCGTCGCGGAGGTGTAGTCCCCGCGTTCAGGAGGCGTGTTCGTCGGCCAGCTCCGCCACTCCCGTGACCCGGTGCAGCGCGAACGTCCGTACCTCGTCCGTCGTGTGGTCGTATGCCGTCACGTACCCGCCCTCCACCCGTACGGGCGCGATCACCCGCTGGCTCGCCGCGCCCTCCGCGTTGACGTAGCCCATCCACACGGCCGCGCCGGTCAGGACCGCCGCCTGCATGGTGGCCAGGGTCTCGGCGGACGTGGTGCGGGGCAGGGCGGCGGCGCCCGCGGGCGCCGGGGCGGCGGGGGACGGCTTGCGTTCGGCGGTCGCGGCGCGGTCGCCGGCGCGGACGGCCCGGACGGCGGCGGCGAGCAGGGTGTCGTCCGGTGCGGGTGGGCCGTCGGGGACGGGCGCGGGCGGCGTGCGCGGCGGGGTGCGGTGCGTGTCCGCGCGGGTGACCAGGACGTCCCCCTCCGCCGACTCCGCCGCAGGCGCGTACCCCATCTCCCGCAGCCCCTCCAGCAGCGCGTCCGGCGCGGCCTGGGCCGCGAGCACGGTGGGCGCGAGGCGGCGCAGCCGGAGGGCGGCCGAGCGGCGGTCGGCGAGGATCTCGGCCAGCGTCGCCTCGTCGTCGCAGCGCAGGTACGACGAGGCCGCGCCGACGCGCAGCCGGCCGTGGCGGCGGGCCACGTCCTCGACGAGGTAGACCAGCGGCTGGGGGAGCGTGGTGCGGGAGTGCTCGCCGAGGAAGGCGAGGATGTCGGACGCCGTCTGACCGGCGTCCAGCGCGCGGCGTACGGAGTCCGGGGTGAAGCGGTAGACCGTCGCGCCGCCCTTCGACTCGATGTCCGCGAGCACGCCGAGCCGCTGGGCCAGCGGGCGGTGCAGTGGGCCGGGTGCGACGGCCGTGAGGTCGGCCTGGACGAGGACGTGGTCCAGCGGCTCGGGCAGCAGCGGGGCCAGGGCGGCGGCGGCCTCGGCCTCGGCGTGCCGGGTGCGGTCGGGGTCGGGGCCGGGGCCCGCCTGGCCGGTGTGCGTCAGCAGGGCGCGGCCGGGGGCCGCGAGGGCGCCGCGGCCGGTGACGCCGAGGAGTTCGGCCTCGGCGAGCGCCCAGCGGGCGAGCCGGGACCGGAGGTCCTCGCCGGCCGAAGGGCCCCCCGGGGAGCGCGGCGGACGCTCCCACGCCAGGCGCGCGAGCAGCGCGTCGGCGGGGACGGCCGCCCCCGCCGGGAGCTCCGCGAGCAGGGCGAGGACGCGGCGCCGGACCTCCGGCGCGGGCGACCGGTCGAGGTCCGGTCCGAGCGCGGAGAGCGTGCGGCCCTTGGTGTCCCTGGTACCCGCGAGGCCGGGGGTGCGGGTGGTGGCGAGCCAGGCGGCGGCCAGCCACGCCCAGCGCCCGGCGGTGGGCAGGTCCAGCCACTCGTCGTACGCGGGGGTCGGGGCGTACCGCTCGTCCACGTCCCCGTCGGAGGCCAACAGTCCTGCCGCGTAGGCGAGTTCGACCCAGAACGCGGCGACGGACTCGGGTGTGTCGAGCGCGGTCGCGGTGCGCTTGAGGTCGCGGACGCTCAGCCCGCCCGCGCGCAGCACCGGCGGCCCCGCGGTCTCCCAGCCCGTCAGCAGCTCCTCGACGGCGGCCGACGCCGCGAACGCCTGCCCGGCCGCCGTCGCGTCCACCGTCTCCGGCGCGTACGCGGTGACGGGCTCCGGCGCGGGCGCCGCCGGCTCGGGCGCGCGGTGTGCCCGTCCGCCGCGCAGGTGCAGCGCGGCCTCGCGGGGCAGGACGACGCTTCCGGGGCCGGTGGGCAGCAGCAGGCCCCGGTCGAGCAGCCAGCGCAGGTGGGGGGCCGGTTCGGCGGTCACCGTGCCGTACGGCGGGCCCCACATGAGGCGTTCGAGCACGGCGGGCGCGCCCTCGGGCGCCCGCGCCAGCAGCGCCGCCATGCGGTCGCGGTCCTCGAACAGTTCCGTCAGCGCGGCGACCGCCGTCACCGGATCGTGGGTGGCGGGCAGCCCGGCCGCCTCGATGATCTTCTGGAGCCGGCCGGGCGACATGCCCGCCGTGGCCTCGGCGACGGTCGGGCCCAGCCCGGTGGCCGACGGCCGGGACGGGGTGGGCGCCAGCAGCTCACGGGCCGTACGGACCAGGCGCAGCCGGTCGTCCCCGCCCCACACCAGCGCCTGCCGCCGCAGCCCGGCGACGGCGCGCGGCAGTTCGGCGGCGACGCGCGGGTCCGTCGGCTCGTCGCCCGTCATCAGCGCGGCCAGCCGGTCGTACGGGCACGGGTCCGGCGCCACTGCCAGCGCCTCCGCCACCTGGAGCGCGAAGCGGTCCAGCCGGTCCAGCGCCCGCGCCACGGACGCGCGCGTCGCCGCCCGGGTGGCGAGCTGGGTGAGGTCGCCGGGGACCGGGTTCAGCAGGTCGGGACGGGCCCGCAGCAGCTCCGCGAGGAACGCGTCGGGGCGCTCCCGCAGCTCCTCGGCGAGGGTACGCGGCCCTCCGCCGGCCGTGCCGCCGCCGCTGCCGGTCTCCCGAGAAGTGGTCATTCTGCTAACGGTACCGGGTGGAGGGGGTG